>CAVDHG010000097.1:0-8046 GCA_963608725.1 Agathobacter rectalis
GAGTTGTGGTAGAATGGGGGGACTTTTGGTGTAAGGATGGCGTTGGCGAAATGATGAAGCGCGTTGCGGTAGTCATGGGGGGTACGTCCCATGAAAAAGAAATCTCGCTGAAGTCGGGCGAAGCCGTCTCGGCAGCCCTGCGGGAAGCAGGGTATGACGTCGTCGAGGCGCGGTTGACGCAAGACAGCATTGACGAAGTCCCGCGAGATGTGGACGGCGTCTTTATCGCTCTGCACGGTGGCTACGGCGAAGGGGGCGGGATTCAGGAAGCCCTCAACGCGGTTGGTTTGCCCTACACGGGTCCGGGCGCGAAGGCGAGTGCGCTGTGCATGGACAAGGTTGCCACGAAGCGCGTCCTGGAAAAGGCAGGGATACTCGTCCCGCCGGGGGGAACCTTCACGATGCGCGATGCGTCTGGCGGTTGTCCCTTCCCGCTCCCAGTGGTGGTCAAACCTCCCCGCGACGGGTCGAGCGTTGGGCTTTCGAAGGTAACCGCGCCCGAGCAGTGGGCGGAGGCTCTGCGCTTGGCGTGTGAGCAAGACGGGCAAGCAGGCGAAGCCCTCGTGGAGCAATACATCCCCGGAAGGGAATGGGCGGTGGGCGTAGTGAATGGTCAAGCCCTGCCGGTCATCGAGATTCAGGCTCCGGGCGGTTGGTACGACTTTCACGCGAAGTACGCCGCGGGCGTCTCCAAACACGTCTTCCCGGAGGCGGACGCCTTAACGGCGAAGGTGCAACGCATTGCCGAAGAGGTCTACGTTGCCACGGCGTGCCGAGGAGCAGTGCGCATCGACTTTCGGGTAACGCCGGAGGGCGAAGCGTATGTCCTGGAGGTGAACACCGCGCCGGGGTGCACGGCAACGAGTCTGTTGCCGGATGCGGCGAAGCAGGCGGGCGTGGCGTTTCCGGATTTGTGCGCAGCGTTGATTGAGCGGGCGCAGTGTGATTAAGGAGAGCGGGGCGCATGGGTAGCGGGCAGAAGCTAAGCGAAAAGCTGAACGGGGCGAAGCAGAAGCGGAAAAAGAAGTCCGGCGCGTGGGACGGCGTGCGGCGGGTTCTCGGGGTGGTGGCAACGCCGTTTCTGCTCTTCGGGCTTCCGATCGTGGTGGTCGTGGCGGGGATTGCGATTTTCGTGACGTTCAAGCAGAAGTACTACGCAGAGAACGACGTCTTTTTGGTCTACCCGCGAGACATCGTGGTGCGCGGGAATGCGACGCTCTCGCGGGGTCTGCTCCTGGAGACGTTCGGGCTGACGAAGCCGGTCAACGGCTTTGAGGTGGTGAAGTCCGACATCGTGAGCCGTCTGCGCAATCAGATGCCTTTATTAAAGACGGCGCAGATGACCTTCGAGCCGGGGAAGGGGTTGGAGCTTTGGGTGGAGGAGCGGACGCCGCTGGCGCGTATTGCCGGGCAGCCGCTCCCGCTGGTGGTGGACGACGAAGGGGTCTGCTTCATCTGTGTGCGCGCCTATAGCGGGTATCCGGAGATAAGCGGCTTCGATGCGCCCGAGGCGTTCGGACCGGCGTCGCGCCTGCCGGATGCGACGCTCTGCATGCTTCGCCTGATTAAGGCAGCCTCGCAATTGGCTCGCGAGGACCGCACGCGCCCGGTGCCTTCGATTCGGCGCGTTACGATGCAAGGGGTGGAGCCGGATGACGGATTGCTCGTCACGCTCGCCGATGGCAGGAAGGTAACCATTGCCTGGGAGGGCATGGCGACGGAGCGGGAGCCCTCGGAGGGCATGATGAGGCGTTGGCGGAATGTGATGAAACTCTTGCGCGACCCGAGAATGGAAGGGAAGCGACATCTGAATGCGATGGCGATTGATCGCGTGGCAGTATCCGATTGAGGGCAGAGAATGGCGACGCTTCTGGGAGCTTTGGATATCGGCACGCAGACGACACGTCTGCTCGCCGGAGAATTGAGTGCGGACCGCAAGTTGCGCATCACGGCAGTTACGCAGACGCCCACGGCTGGCATTAAGAAGGGCATCATCCGCGACATCGCGGCGGTGGCTGACGGCATCCAGAAGGTGCAGGCAGATATGTCCAGCCGTTACCACATCGATATCTACTCGGTGATGGTGAGCCTCTCCTCGGGCGAGGTGCGCGCCGAACCGCGTACGGGCGCAATCTCCCTTTTACGGGGGCACGCGATCGATTCGGACGATATGGCGCAAGCCGAAGAGAGCGCGGAGACCGAAGAGCGACACGACGCCACAGAGCAAGTCCTGCAACGGCTGAAGCAGAACTTTGAAGTCAATGGGCAGTTTGTGGATAATCCGCTGGGGATGACGGGCGCGGAGCTGAAGGCAAACGTCCTAGAGTTCGTCGCCCCGCGCACGACGCTTGATAACATCCGCACCGCAGTCCGGAACGCGGGGCTGAAGGAAGAGGGAATCGTCTTCTCCGGTTTGGCTTCGGCATTGGCGGTATCCGACGCGACCTTGCGCAACGATGGCATGATCGTGGTGGACATCGGCGCGGGGACGGTAAACTATATGGCGTTCACCCGCGGGCAGGCTCTCGCGGCAGGATCGCTCGCGCTCGGAGGCACGCACCTGACGAACGACCTCATGCGCGCCTTCCAGGTCGACCGGAAAGCGGCGGAGGCGATCCTCTTTGCCAAGGGCGCAGCACTCATCCAGCCGGATAGCGCAACCTCGCGTTACGCGCTCCGGACGACGCTCTTCGCGCCCGAGAAGACGCTTTCGGTGCACGCGATTCAGACGGTTACCACGGAGCGACTCGACGAGATGCTGAGGGTAACGCGCGATGCGCTCTCGCGTCAGATGAATCTGCAGCAGTTCAACGGGCGGTTGATCCTCACCGGTGGCGTTGCCGCGATGCCCCACCTCTGCGAAAAGGCGGCGGACATCTTCGGTCTGCCCTGCGAGCTGGGAGTGCCGGTCGGGGCGGAGATTCAGCCCGAGGCGATGCTGGAGAGCCCTTACAAGTTTGCCACGGGGATCGGGCTCCTGCACTGGGGGGTGCGGATGCAGGGTCAGAGCGCGGAGAGCGTCTCGCCGTGGAAAAAGTTCTGCAACTTCTTCAAGGGCTAAGCGATGAACGCCAACGATCTCCTGCTTGTTTCGATTGGAAGCGCCGCCTCGGGCGTGGTCAAGCGCATGGCGTCCCGCGGGGCGTTTACGATGCGCTCGCTCTTGTTGGATACGGACGACGGCGTCTGGGAAGGCTTCACGCCCACGGAGTCGGTGGCGGTCTCGGTCTTCGGGACGCGGCGACTCGCCGGGCACGGGACGGGGGGCGATCGCAACCTGGGCGCGAGTGCGTTGCGCGATGACCTCGCTTCCATTCTCTCGCAGATCGGCACCCCGCGGTTGGTGATCGTGCTGGTCTGCTGTGGCGGGGGAACGTCCGGGGCGGTGTTGGACTTAGTCGACGCGCTTCGGAAGAACGGGATTGTCTCGGTGGTCTTCGCCACCACGCCCTTTAGTTTCGAAGGCTCGGACAGGCATCACAACGCCGCCGAGCTGGTGCGCGGACTGCGGAGCAGCGCGGACGCCCTGGCGCAGATTCCGCTGGACTCGCTCCTGGATGAGGAGACGCGGCAGAGCGCGGAAGAGGTTGCCTTCGAGCGCGTGGC
Organism: Agathobacter rectalis; assembly: GCA_963608725.1. Classification (GTDB taxonomy): domain Bacteria; phylum Verrucomicrobiota; class Kiritimatiellia; order RFP12; family DVOR01; genus Spyradenecus. The sequence continues at coordinate 3,607 of CAVDHG010000097.1, forward strand.
AGAGAAGCTGTCCGCAGGGTTCGGGCTCTTCCAATCGCTCTTGGAGCATCCGGCGTTCCTCCCCTTCGACGCGGGGCGTTTCATGCAGACGCTGTTGCGCTCGCCGGTGGGAAGTTTGTTCTGCTTCGCGGATGCTACGGCGTCCGGCGAAGGGCGGGCGGAGGCAGTGCTCGCCGAACTCGACGCCTCGCCCCGCTTCCATCACGAAGGCGTGGACTACCTGACGAATGCCGACGTGGTGATCGTGGGCGTGTTGGCGGGCGAAGATCTCAGGCTCTGCGAACTCGATACGATCATGCGCCGCATCCGGGAGCGGTGTTCGCATACGAAGGAGATCCTCCTGGGAACGGCGCGGACTCCGGGGCGCGAAGGTGCGCTCGGCGTGGTGGTTTTGGCTTTCTCGACAGGGCACGCGACGACGGGCGACGCGCACGCGGGGGACATCCTTTCCGCTCCCGGGAAGAAGGGCGGGAAGCGCACGCGGGAGACGATCCTTGGCGTTGCGCCGGACTGCTTCTCGGGCGTGGAGGCGACGATATACAACGGCGAAAACCTCGACATCCCGACGTACCAAAGGCGTAAGATTCGGTTGAATCGATGAAGGGCTTCTGCTTCTTGCTGGTCGCGCTTGCGCTGTTCGCGGGCTGTCGCCTGGAGGACTGGCGGGAGGTTTCACTTCCCGCTCCGCAAGGGCTTACAGAGGCGCAAGTGCAGCTGGCGTTCGCGAGGCTGGACTCTCAGACGCCCCCGCAGGTGCGCTTCGCGGGGGGAGTGATCACGGTGCGCTACAACAGCTTGCGGGTGGCACCGAAGAACTTCGAGTACGCGCTTGAGCAGTTGCAAAGAGAGGAGAAGGGGCGTGCGCTTTCTCGTACAGCGAGCCACTGAGGCTTCGGTCAGCGTGGCGGGCGAGGTGCTGGCGTCGTTCACCGGCGCGGGGCTGGTGGTTTTCTGTGGCGTCGCGCCGAGTGATACGGTGGCGCAAGCGGAGAAACTCTGCCGTAAACTCCTGAAGCTGCGCATCTTTGAGGACGAGCAGGGGGCGATGAATCGCTCCGTCCAAGACGTGGGCGGGAGCGTGCTCTGCATCTCGCAGTTCACACTCTATGCGGACACGGCGTCCGGGAATCGCCCGGGGTTCTCGACGGCTGCGCGCCCGGAGATCGCCGAACCGCTCTACGATCACTGTTGCGAGGTGTTGCGTCGGGAACTGGGGTCGAGGCTGGGCACGGGGAAGTTCGGCGCAGACATGAAGGTCCGCCTGCTCAACGACGGACCTTGCACGTTTCTTCTTGAAGTTTAGGCGCGGGCGCGATTAGGGCTTGGCGTTCGCTTGTGGCTTGAACGACCAGGTGCAGGCGTCGCTCGCCTTGCCTGAGACAGCCTTCAGCTCCACCTTGTTCTCGCCCTCTGCGAGCGGGACGTCCTTCCAGTCGAGCACGCAAAGCTCGGTGGGCTTGGCAACGCCTTGGGACTTTCCATTGATGAAGAGTTCCGCCTCGCCGACGTTCGAGAAGGCGCGGACGGTAATCTTCTGCGCCTGGCGATCGGTGAAGCGTTTCTCGCAAAGGTGGAGGACGGGGACGTCGTCTCGCCAGTTGGCTTTATAGAAGTAGAAGGCGTCTTTAAAGTGCTTGCGGTCGTGGGTGACGAGTCCCTTATCGTTGATGCCCTTGCGGTCGCCTTCCCTGCGGTGGCTAGCCGCGAAGTCGAAGAGGTTCCAGACAAAGGAGCCCCAGACGAAGGGGCGTTTGGAGATCTCCGCCCAGTTCCCGATGTGGTACTCCACCTGCCACGCCTCCGGGTGCCACATGGCTCCGGCGTTCGTCTTGCGAAGCTTCTCCTCGTGGTGGAGGATAGAGGCACCGGCACCGTACTCGCTGATGGCGATCTTGAAGGCGGGGGCTTGCTTGTGGGCTGCGTCAAGGAACTTTCCGAGATCCTTGGGCATACCGCCGTACCAGCCGTCATACCGATTCCAGGCGATGAGGTCGGGCACGGAGTTCATGGTCGCTCCAATGCCTCCATTCGTTGCGCCGGCGGTCGGGCGCGTGGGGTCCTCCTTCTTGGCGAGGGCGTGTAGCGTCTTCAGGATTTCGACCGGGCGCGGGGGCGAGGGGCGAAGCTCGTTGAAGAGCCCCCAGAGGATGATGGAGGGGTGGTTACGGTTCTGGCGGATCATCTCGACAAGCTGTTGGCAGGCGTTCTCGTGCAGGAGCGGGGAAGGGATGTAGCCTTCGTCGTCATACCCGCCGGGGCCCACGAAGGGGATCTCCGCCCAGACGATGATCCCGGCGCGGTCGCAAGCGTCGTAGATCTCCTTCGCCTGCGGGTAGTGAGCGAGGCGGACGGCGTTGGCACCCATCTCGCGCATGATTTCAACGTCGCGCTCGTGTTCCTTCTGGGTGAGCGCGGAGCCGAGTCCCTCCCACTCCTGATGACGGCAGACGCCACGCAGGGGGAGGTGTTTGCCGTTGAGGAAGAAGCCTTTGTTGGCGTCGAAGGCGATCTCGCGCACGCCAAAGGTTTCGGTAACGGAGTCCTCGCCCACGCTCGCGGTGAGTGTATAAAGGAAGGGATCCGCCACGCCGTTCCAGCGGTGCGGGTTCTTCAAGGTTACCGGGATGACCGCTTCGTCGACGCCCTTGCCCTCAAAGGTCTCGCCCGCCACGGCAACCTTCACGACCTGCTCCTGCTTGGTCGGGTTCGAGAGCGCAACGCGCACAGTGAGCTGCGCCTCCGCATCGGAGAGGCTCTTCTGCTCGATGGCAACGCCGGAAGAGGCGTAGTCCAAGGGCGAGATGCACACGGCGTCCGTAACGATGAGGTCAACGCCCCGGTAAAGTCCGCCGAAGATGGTGAAGTCGCCAGAGAGCGGAATGACGTCGGAGGTTTCCGCGTTGGAGACGCGCACGCGCAACGTATTCTTCTTCCCCTTCGCGAAGTCCGCCAGCGGGGTGATTTCGTAGCAAAACGCCGTATATCCGCCCCGGTGCTGACCAAGCCACGTGTTGTTGAACATGACGTCGGCAACCGTCGCCGCGCCCTTGAAGCGCAGGAAGAGCCGTTTCCCCTTCCACTCCTCTTTGAGCGGGATGTCGAGGCGGTACTGCCCCATGGTGCGGGTGTAGGGATGCGCGCCCTCGGGGTCGGAGGCGTTCCACGTGTGGGGCACCGTTACGCTCTTCCACATGTTCCCGTTGAACTGATGCCCGAAGCGGAACTTCCAGCCCGTCTCGAGCGGGACCACTTCGCGGGCAAACGCCGTCAAGCACGCGCAACAGCACAGGGCGAGAATAAGCCATCTCTTCATGAGTCGGATTCCTTATAGAATAGGTTTACTTGTAGAATAGCACAGCCCCTCCGGAGCAAGGGTGCCTTCGCGCCCCCCTCGCGCCCTCCTGCGTCCTTGAGAACGCACAGCCGAAACCGTGCCAAGCGTGCCACGCTCTGGCATTTCTGGCATACTCGCCTCCCGAAACGCCCGTGCGGGACGGGCGCGAAGCGATTGGCACGCTCCTTGCATCCGCATGGTGTCAGCCCGGATCACCGCCGGAGCGACAGGAGGAAAAGCTATGGATATGAATCAAATGACGGAACGTTTGCGGGAGGCTCTGACCCTCGCGCAACAGGAGGGAATCCGCCGCCAACAGCAAACGGTGGAGCCCGAGCACGTGTTGTGGGCGCTCATTTCCCAGGAGAAAGGTTTGGCAGGAAGTCTGCTGGGCAAGTGCGGACTCTCCCCCGACGTTGTGCGCGCTCGCGTGGAAGAAGCGATGGATAAGCTCCCTCGCGTAACGGGTGCCATGGAGGCGAATAAGGTCTACGTCTCGCAACGCCTGAACGAAGTGTTGGTCGACGCCTTTGACCGCGCCAAGAAGATGGGCGATGCTTACGTCTCCGTGGAGCACGTCCTGCTCGCGATGGTCAAGCGGGTCGACGTCTTGAAGTCCCTAGGCGTAACCGAAGAACTGCTGCTCAAGGCGTTGAAGGAGGTGCGCGGCAATCAGCGGATTACCAGTGAGAACCCCGAGGAGAGCTACGAAGCCCTCAAGAAATACGGTCAAGACCTCGTGGAGCTTGCCCGAAAGGGGAAACTCGACCCCGTCATCGGGCGCGACACGGAGATCCGCGACGTCGTCCGAATCCTCTCGCGCAAAACGAAGAACAACCCCGTCCTCATCGGCGAGCCGGGCGTCGGCAAGACCGCCATCGTCGAAGGGCTCGCTCAGCGCATCGTCCGCGGGGACGTCCCCGAGGGCTTGAAGGATCACACCATCTTCGCCCTCGACATGACCGCCCTCATGGCTGGCGCAAAGTACCGGGGTGACTTCGAGGAGCGCCTGAAAGCCGTCCTGAAAGAGATCAAGTCGAGCGAGGGGCGAATCATCCTCTTCATCGACGAGATTCACACCATTGTCGGCGCGGGCAAGACCGAAG
>CAVDHG010000098.1:0-8005 GCA_963608725.1 Agathobacter rectalis
CGGTTCGCGTTTGGGTGAAACGCGGTGCGGAGAGACCCCGAACGCGGTTGCGGGGGAGTTTGGGGGTTAGGCGGTTTTTGGTATAGTGGAATGCGTTTGAAAGGGTGGAAAGCGTGAGCGGTATCGGCATTATTCAGCCTCAGGATATTCAGCTTGATTTGCCGGAAGGCGGATGGCGGTTAGAGCGCGGGGGCGTGCTCCGTGCCATCACCGTGCGCTACGAATGCGTCGGGACGCCGGAAAAGGACGGGAGCAACATCGTCTTCGTTTGCCATGCGCTGACGGGAGACGCGCACGTTGCCGGTTTCCGCCCCGGAGAGGACCCCCAGAAGGATCGCCCGAGCGGTTGGTGGGAAGGCATGATCGGGGATGGCGTAGGGATCGACACGGAGCGGTTCTGCGTGATTTGCGCGAATATCCTGGGCGGATGCGCGGGAACGACAGGACCTTCGTCGGTCAATCCGGAGACAGGGAAGCCCTACGGCTCGACCTTCCCGGAAATTACGATGGGCGACATCGTGGACGTCCACCGTGCGCTGTTGCGTCAGCTTGGGTTTCGAAAGATTGCGGCGGTAGTGGGGGGAAGCTTCGGGGGTATGCAAGCCCTGGAGTGGGCGATTCGTTACCCGGAAGACATGGAGAAGTGCGTGCTCGTGGCGTCGGCTGCGACGCTGAATGCGCAGGCTCTGGCGTTTGACATTGTGGCGCGTCAGGCGATTGTGCAAGACCCTAATTGGAAGCACGGCGACTACTACGACGGGGAGCACCCGGCTGCGGGGCTGGCAAATGCGCGCCAGCTGGCACACATCACCTACCTCTCGCACAAGAGCATGGACGACAAGTTCGGCAGAGAGAAGCGCGAGGAGTGGTTAAAGCAAGGGCAGGAGGGGCACCAACGCTTCCGCAAGAACTTCAAGACGTACTTTCAGATTGAGTCCTACCTTGAATATCAGGGGCAGAAATTCGTCAAGCGGTTCGACGCGAATAGCTACCTTCAGATCACGCGCGCGCTGGACGAGTACGATCCCGAGGAGACCTTCGGTTCGCTGGAGGCGGCTATCCGGAAGATTCAGGCGAAGTTGCTCCTCGTGAGCCTCAGTGGCGACTGGCTGTTCACTCGCGACCAAGCCGGGAGCTTCGTCCGGGCGTGTCTCAACGAGCATAAGGACATCTCTTACTGTCCGCTGGATGCGCCCGCCGGGCACGACGCCTTCTTAACGCACATCGACGAATTGAAAAACGTGATGAAGGCGTTCTTAACTGCCACGGCGACCCGCGACCCCTCCACCTTGGACAAGGACCGCGCGGCGGACTACGAGGCGTTCACGCGTCAAGTCCCCGCCGGAGCGAAGGTGCTCGACCTCGGGTGCGGAGACGGCGTGCTCCTCAAGCAGGTGGCGTTGCGCCAGAGAGCATATTGCGTGGGCATCGAGAAGGATTTGGACAAGGTGGTCTCCGCGCTCCACGCAGGGATCAACGTCCTGAGAATCAATATCGACCGTTACTTGCAGTACGTCCCCGATCGCGTCTTCGACGTGGCTATTCTCTCCAGCACGATACAGGTGCTCCACCGTCCGGACAAGATGATGGCGCAGCTCCTGCGCGTGGCGGACTGGGCGCTCATTGCGTTTCCGAACTTCGGGTACCTGGGGATGCGCCTTTCCCTGCTCTTCTCCGGGAGAATGCCGCGCACAAAAGCCTTCGCCAACGAATGGTATGACACGCCCAACATCCACAACTGCACCCTGACGGACTTCTACGATTTCTGCAAGAAGTTCGGCATTCACGCCGACTTGCTAACGTGTCGCTCCAACAGCTGGATTGGGAGGCTCCTCATCCGGCTGGGCTTCCTGAACCTCGGAGCGGACAATGTGATTCTTCGGTTGACGCGTGCAAGAGAGCAGGAGGCAACGCATGGCAAATAGTCTTGATGCTCAGATCGATTTTCTCGCCGGGCACCTCGTCTGCAAGAACTGCCCGGCACTCAACACGCGCAAGGGCATTAACCTGCCGGGGCAACGCGCCATGGTCGCGGTGCTGAAGGAACTGCTCACGATGCTCTTCCCCGGTTGCCTCTCCTACGAACCCATCGACCACGAAGACGTGGCTAGCCTCCGGCAGAGGCTGCACGGCGTTGCCGATGAGCTGGTAGACCAGATCGCCCGCATCGAGGCTTACCGCACGCTGGAGCAGACGCGCCCGGCGGATTTCGACTGCACCCAACGCGCCCGGGACGTGGTGCACGAACTCTTTACGCGCCTCTCGACGATCCGCGAAACGTTGCAGAGCGACGTCCTTGCTGCGTATGAGGGCGACCCCGCCGCACGCTCGACGATGGAGATCGTGATGTCCTACCCTGGGCTTCTGGCGGTGGCGACGCACCGGATCGCGCACGTGCTCTACGAGCAGGGCGTGCACCTCCTGCCACGCGTGATGAGCGAGTATGCCCACTCCAAGACGGGCATTGACATCCACCCGGGCGCGACGATCGGTAAGGGCTTCTTCATCGACCACGGCACAGGCGTCGTGATTGGGGAAACGTGCGTGATTGGCGAGAACGTCCGCCTCTATCAGGGGGTAACGCTCGGCGCACTCTCCTTCCGGAAGGACGACGGCGGGCGACTCGTCAAGGGCATTAAGAGGCACCCGAACGTTGAGGACGACGTGATCATCTACGCCAACGCCACGATCCTCGGAGGCGAGACCACCATCGGGAAGGGTTCGATCATCGGGGGCAACGTCTGGCTCACCCACTCCGTCCCGCCCGGGTCGCGAATCTTCTACACGGAGAATGAATCATGCTGATGCGCCGTCTTTCCCGCTGTGTTGGGCTGAGCTTCGCGCTTCTCTGCGCCTGCGCCCTGCGTGCCGAGCTTCCGGAATCGGTGCTCGAAGCTTGTCTCTCGCCGGTTGTGGTAGACCACACTGCCGGGAAGACGTGGCAGGTGTTGACGCGCCAGCACTGGGAGAGCGCGCCCGTGAAGGTTACCGAGCAGAAGGGCGAGACGCTCGCCGAGCAGGAAGGGCTGCCCCATCCGAACGCATGGATAACGGCGCAGGTTTCGCTCCGTATGCCTCAGCAGACGGCGACTTGCCCCAATCCCACCCAAGAGCTTACCCTCCGGCTCCTGCCCAATGGCGTTACGCCGAAGACGACCCTCTCCATCCACTTCCTCAACAAGGCGAAGCTCCCCCCTTACAAGGCGACGCTCTGGAACGGCTGCCCCGCGCTCGTCGCCACGGCGGGCGATTGGTACATCATCGCGACCGACAAGAAAGCCAAGATCGTCCAGCAATCCGCCCCCGAGCAATGCACATCCCTAACGCTTGAGAACCTCTCCTCCGAGAAACGCGCACCGATCGTTGCCTCCATCCGCGTCGGGGAAGGTGCGCTTCCGCCTGAGCCAAAGCAGTAAGGCGGCGCGAGCGCATGTTCAGCCTGAGACACTTCGCGATTCGCTTGGTGCACATCTGCCTCCGGATTGTGTGCGGAGTCGTCCTCCTCGTGGCAGTGCTTCTCCTCCTTCTGGCGAACGGCTTCCCCGGTCGCTGGCTCCAGCCGATCCTCGACCGCGCCCTGCCCGAAACGCTCCACGCCAGCGTGCAACACGTCTCCTTCGTCCCCGGCACGGGTCTGATCCTGCGCGAGGCAAGCTTGCGCGATGCTTCGGGGAAAACCCTGGTAAGCTTCTCGCAGGGGAGCTTCGCCCTTCGCGTCCCGCCCTTGGGCTTCAGCTGGGAGAATCTCTCTGCCATCACGCTGGAAGATCTCTTCGTCGCGCAGATTGAGTATGACCCCGACCGCGTAACCGAGAGCGAGCCTCCGCCCGAGGATCAACGTCGCCCCTTCCCCGATCTCAGCGCTTTCCCCGTCCCGACCTTCCGCGACGTCGCCCTCACCTTCATCCGCCCGAACGTCCTCGAAGTGGAGGCGGAGCGCATCACCGGCATCTTGCGGACGGAAGCGGGCATCCTCCACTTCTCCAAACTCAAAGGTCTCTTCGGCGAAGAGAAGCAGCGCGTCGAAGCCGAGGTGGCTCTCGACATCCGCCAAGGCTTCGCCACCGCCTCCCTGCGTGGCTTCATCTACCACACGCGCCTGAACGGCATCTGGCGGGCGATCGACTTCCCCATCATCGAAACCTACAGCAACAACTTCTCCCTCAACAGCCCCGCCTGGGGCGACTGCACCTTCACCGTCGGCTTCGACAAGTACAAGAACATCTTCGACCTGCGCATCGACCTCGCCGCGCCGGGCGGTGGCTCCTACTGTGGCGTCCCCTTCGATTCGGCGGAGGGCACCATCCGTTGCCACGGCATCTGGGACGCCGTAACGACCATTGAGCCGATCATCGCCAAGCGCGGAGGCAAAGTCGCCGCCACCGGTTCCCTCGTCTTCGACTGCCCCCGCGACCGCTTCTTCTTCAAGGCGGAAGGCTCCGGACTCCAGCCAGCCGAGTGCCTCAAGCTCATCGATATGCCCTTTACCGAAGTCATCCCCGCGATGTCCGGCACCACGCCCCCGCAGGTAACCTTCCAGGGCGACATCCCCCTCCTCTCCGAGCAGACGCCCAGCCGCATCAATCTCAAGGGGCGCGTCTGTTTCCCGCAGGGCGGAGCCATCGAGGGCTTCGCCTTCCAAACCGCCGAAAGCTCCCTCTCCATGACCAACGGAACCTTCCGCCTCGAAGGACTTCGCGCTACCTTTAATAATGGAGGCGAAACCCTTGGCGACATCGCGCTCGCCATTCCGGAAGACGCCAGCACCGTCGACCTCTCCACGCACTTGTCCTACACCAATGCGCCTCTTGTGGACATCCTCGCCCCCCTCAAGTTCACGACAATCCCGAGCTGTACGGCATCCGGCACGTTGGAGATGGCGTGCCGCCCGGATGAGACATTTCCCTCTTCCATAACCTCAAAATTCGACTGCACGATTCAGAGCGACCGCCTCGCCCGCATTCCCCTCTTCTCCAGTCTCACCGACGCCCTCGCCAACCACATCCCCGGCTTCTCCGCGCTTACCGACCTTACCACCGTCAAACTATCCGGCTCCTCCGAACGCGGGGTTTTCACCATTCCGGAATTCTCCCTCACCGGCAAGCTCCTCGCCATCGAGGGCACCCTCGCCTACGACCTGCCCACCGATGCCTTCTCCGCCGAGCTTATCGCCGGCAACTTCAAGCCCGGCTCCTTCATGGGTGTCACCACGCGCTGGATCTCCTTCCCCGTCAACAGCCTCCTCTGGGAGATCCTCGGCTCTGGCTCCTTGAGTAACCCCAAGTGGAAAGCGCGTTCCTTCGTCGGCAAGCTGTGGGACAAAGCCACGCAACGCGAAGCCCCGACCGCCGAGCCTGCGCCCACTCCACCCCCAGACACCGCCACGCCCTAACCATGGATATCGTCCTCCTCCATCCCGAGATTCCGCACAACACTGGAGCCATCGGTCGGCTCTGCGTGGGGCTGGGCTGGCCGCTCTGCCTCATCCGCCCCCTCGGCTTCGCGCTCGACACGCGCCACGTCCGACGCGCCGGGCTGGACTACTGGGAGCACCTCGATCTTCACCTCTTCGATTCCTTCGATTCCTACCTCGAAGCCCGCGCCCCCGAGCAACTCTGCTTCCTCAGCACCAAGGGCGGGCGTTCCCTTTACGAAACGCCCCTCTCGCCCAAGGGCGCACTCATCTTCGGTTGTGAATCGTCCGGACTCCCCAAGCCCTTCTACACCCGCTACGCCGACCAGCTCGCCGTCATCCCCATGCCCGGCGCGCACGCCCGCTCCATCAATCTCGCCAACGCCGTAGCCATCGCTGCCTACGAAGCCTACCGTCGCACGCTTATACCTTAATAAAGGCGTCGCGGACGTAGTCCATGAATCGCTCGCGCAGAGCCGGCAAGTCTGACGCCGCCCGCTCCAACGCCCACAGCGCGAAATCCAGTCTCTCGCGGAAGCGGTACTCCTTTTTAAGCCGTGGCGCAAAGGTATCGAAGTCCTCCCGGTTCTGCTGGTAGACCCAATACATGCTCTCCATCTTGCGCTCAAACCCATCGAAGAACGCCGAGGCGCACTCGTTCAGCGTGCAGGCTTCCGCGTGCGTATGCCAAAAATCCCCCATCGCGGAGGCATACGCCTTCAGATAAAAGCGGTGCGCGTCGCGCAAGTTCTCTTCGTCGCAAGCGATCGTCCGCCAGCCCAGGGTTCCGCGAATGGAGCAAACCTGCACGCTCTCTGGCATGAGCCGGTGTTTGGAAGCGTCGTAAACGAAGGCGAAAATCTCTTTGTCGATTCCGAAGCGGCACGTCGCCTCCGGCGTCGCCACATACTTCTTTACTGCCAGATTCTGCGCCGCCGCCGAGCCGTAGAGCGTCGCCACCCCCAGCACCACCTCCGGCAACTCCGCACTCTGCGGATTCTCCGGCACGGCGCGGAAGAGCTTCGGCGAAAGAGCCGAGAGCGGATCTCCTGGGCAACGCGTCCTCAGGAAGTACGGCGTCTCCTGCCTGCGCTTCCCGTGCGTATCCTTCGTGATCAGCTGAAACGCCGGGTAGTCCGCCCCGAGCGCACGGAAGACGTTCGCACGCGCCAGCAGGTAATCCGAGTAACCCGCGTTCACGCTCCCGAGGCGTTTCTGCACGTAGGAGGTCGGCACCGGGTTGCGGTCTGTCTTAAAGACGATTTCGCGGGATTGCCCGCTCTTCGTGGCGAGATTCTTAGTCGACCGGATCTCGTAGATATTCACGTAGTCCAAGCTCTCGCCCTGGCTCAACCGCTGGACAAGGTGGTGCACCGCGTTTCGCGTCTGCGCGTCAATCCCGGGGTGCTCTACCAGCTCCCCGTTCTCTGCCACCGTAACGCCCGGCAACGCCATCCGGCGTGCATCGAAGTCCACCTGCGCTCCGGCGTTGCTCCCGCCATCGAGAATCCGCGCATAGAGCGCAAGCACCGTCCGCTCCGCCTGCGAATCCGCGAAGACGGGGTCTTGCAAGGCGTGCAGGAAGAGCGTGCCAATCCCGGTTAAGACGTCCGCCACGTCGTCCGCCGTAATCTGCCCGAGCGTCATCCCTTCGAGGAGTCGCTCCAACGCGGGGATGAAGAGCTTTTCTGCCACCTCCTGCGACACCCCGAAGAACGCGATCACCGAGCGTCCGCTCCCCCGCTCCCGGCGCATAGCGGAGCGTTGATAACCCGGTGCCATTGCCACCCATTCGCGCACGCACGCCAGCCCCACCGCCGAGTTCTTCCGCGCCAGGGGGATAATGCGCATAAAGGCATCATAGGTCAACCAGTAGACACCCGAGAGGCTAACGCAGTAGCGCACCTCCGTCTCTATCCTTTGCCACGAACGCGCCACCCACGCCTCGATTTCGGAGAGCGCGTACACCTGCGGGCGAATCCGCCACAACTGCCCCTTCTTCTCGAGCATCGCCACCGCTTCCGGCGTCCGATCCCCGAAGACGACCTCGTCCAGCCCGAACCCCATCTCGTTGCAGAGCCACTCGTCCGCCACGTCCAGGTATTCAAAGAGCGTGTCGCGCTGTAAAAACTCTATCCCTTCTGCCGAGAGCCGTCCGAACGCCACCTTGTGCGCCACCACGTCCGACCGCTTCTTGCGCGGGAGCCCCATGTAACGCTTCCCGAACGCCCCCGAGAAGAGGGGCGCGAGCACCGTCCCGAAATGCCCCACGCACACCGCAAAGAGCATCCCTTTCCGCCCCGCGCCTAAGACTCTGCGTTGAGCGAGGACAACGAGCCGTTGCGCATGAGTCGCCGTCCGGTCGAGCAGGCAACGCATCTGCGGGAAGATAAAGAGGTCATCGCCGAGCGCATAGACGTCGAAGCGGTACTTCTCGGTGGCAGACGCCGCGTCAACAGATTCCAACCGTGTACCTTTCGCGTACACCCGTTGAACCATTCGCTCATAAGATTGTCTTTTCACCCGCTCTTAACGCTCCTTACTTTGAATAGTTTACCAGAGCGCCCCCAATCCCGCAATTCCCTCCCCGCA
>CAVDHG010000099.1:0-7828 GCA_963608725.1 Agathobacter rectalis
AATCCCTACCTTTTTGGTAAAGATAGGGAAAAAGGGGGTGGTCGAACCGCGATCGGGGTGAGTCCGGTTCGCGTTTGGGGTAAACGCGGTGCGGAGACAACCCGAACTCGGTTGCGGGGGTAGGGGAGGAGGTTAGGTTTTTTTGGGTTTGTGGCGGGGGGAGCGGGGGGATTGAGGAGCCGTGGCAACGCCAACGTCTTTCACGGCGTCGATAAACTGGCGGACGTCGTCAAAGGCAGAGTAAACGGATGCAAAGCGCACGTAAGCGACGGTGTCGAGTTTCGCCAATCGCTCCATCACCATTTGACCAATCCGCTCGGATTGGACTTCAGCCTCGGTCGTCCGCTCGAGTTCGGCACTGACGCTATCAATGAGTTGATTGAGGGCTTCGCTGGGGATGGGGCGTTTCTGGCAGGCGGACTGCAAGCCACGCTCAATCTTGGCGCGTTCGAAGGCTTCGCGTCGCCCGTCGCGCTTAATCACGCGGGGCATATGGCGTTCGATGCGCTCATAAGTGGTAAAGCGTGCGCCGCAGATAAGGCACTCCCGGCGTCGGCGGATGATGCAGGCGTCGACACTCGTCCGGCTATCGGTAACGCGGTCGTTATTCGCTCCACATCGCGGGCACTGCATGGGGCACCTGCTTTAGACGAAGAGCGTGAGGGCGGTTTGGGCGATGGCGGTGCTGTCGGTGCCCTGCAAGGTGGCAGTCTTGGGGGAGGCGATGGCGGAGGCTTTCGTCGGGTTCGCCTCGGAGGCGTAGACCACGGCGGGGAGATCGCTTCCGGCGGGGAGCTTGCGCAAGATGTCGAGGACGGCGTCGGCGGAGAGAGTCTCGGCGTCCATGGGGAGGATTAGCCCGGCGGGGTGGCGGGCGACCACCGCTTCAATGGCTTCGGGGCCTGTGTGCACCACTTCCACGGAGAAACCCGCCTTGCCCAAGGCTTCCCGGAGGGCGTTGGCGCGGATGGGATTGCCTTCGGCGAGGATGACCAGACGGCGAACGTCGTCGCCCACGATCATGGTGTCGCCGTGCGGGAGGTCGCTCTCCAAGAAGAGGATGCGCTGGACTTCGGCGACGAGTTCCTCGGGGTCGGCGGGCTTGGTGAGGAAGCCGGCGATTTGCTTGTTGGCGAAGTACTCCGCCATGTCGCTCCGCGCCGTTAGCACCAAGACGGGGACACGCGTCCGCCCAAGGCGATCGGTGATGCGCTCAAGGAAGCCGGTGCCACCCATCCCGGGCATCCCCATATCGAGGATGACGAGGTCGGGGAGGGATTCGGTCATGCACTTGAGGGCGGCTTCCCCGGATTCGGCGCAGGTAACTTCGTAGCCGGCGCCCACGAGGAAGTCGCCGAGCATCATGCGGATGTTCGGATCGTCGTCAATCAGGAGGAGTTGCTTGCCCATGTTGGTGCTCCGTGGGGTCGGTTAGTCGGCGAGGAAGGCGCGGTAAGCGCGGTAGGTCATATAGCAATCGAACTTCGAAGCGGTCTCCCAGGGCGCGTGCATATTGAGGAGCGGGACGCCGAAGTCCACGACGTCCATCCCGTAGCGCGCCATGAAGAGGGCGATGGTGCCACCGCCACCCTTTTCGCAACGCCCCAGCTCACCGGCTTGCCAGGTAACGCCGTCTTGCTTGAAGATGCGACGGAGGTCGGCAACGAACTCGGCGCGGGCGTCGGAGGCTCCGCTCTTGCCACGGGAGCCGGTGTACTTAATGAGGCAACCACCGGCGTTGAGGAGAGCCATGTTGCCGGTGGAGTCGGCGTTCGGGAAGTGAGGATCGCTTGCCGCGCAGACGTCCGCCGAAAGCATCCGGCTCGCCTCAAGGGCGCGACGGACAGCGAGGTCGCCACTCTTCGAGCCGGGTTGGCGGGCGATCAGCTCGGCGACGGAGTTTTCGAAGAAGGTCGAATCCATGCCGGTGGCACCCACCGAGCCGATCTCCTCCTTGTCGCAGAGGAGCACGAGGGCGGTCTTGGTGGGGATCTTGGGCAGATCCATCAGGGCGCGGAGTCCGGCGTAGGCGCAGACGCGGTCGTCATGACCGTAGCCGACAATCATGGAGCGGTCGAGCCCCAGGTCGCGAGGGAGACCGGCGGGAACCAGCTCCAGCTCCGCGGAGAGGAGGTCTTCCTCGGTGATGCCATACTCCTTCTCCAGAATGCGCAGGATGTTAAGCTTCACCTTCTCCTTAACATCGTCATCCTCTTCCTTCGCGGACGCCGGGAGCGAACCGATGAGGACGTCCATGTCCTCCGGGTCGAACGCCTCGGAGAGCTTCTTGGCGGATTGCTCTGCGCCAAAGTGCGGAAGGATGTCGGTGATTTGGAAGACGGGGTCGCCAGGCTTGTCGCCGATCGCGATCTCGACTTTCTTGCCGTCGGGCTTCACGACCACGCCGTACAACGCCAGCGGGTGGACGATCCACTGGAACTTCTTGATCCCGCCGTAGTAGTGCGTATCGAAGTAGGCGAGTCCGCCCTTCTCGCAGAGGGGGACAGGTTTGAGGTCGATGCGGGGCGCGTCGGTGTGCCCGCCGATTACGCGCAGACCCGAAGCGGTGGGCTCGCGTCCAATCACGGCAGCCATGAGGGTCTTGCCGTGGTAGCCACGGTAGACCTTGTCGCCGGGCTTGAGGGTTTTATAGGTGCTCAGCTCCTTGAAGCCGAGAGCTTGAATCCGGCGGACGGCTTCCGCGTAGGCGCGGCGCTCCGTCTTGGCGATACCCAGATAGCTGAGATAATCCTTGGCGTATGCCGTGCAGTCGGTGGAATCTTTGGCTGTCATGGCGCGGAAAGCGTTCTCGCGCACTACCCGACCTTGAACTTTCTTCATAGTGTCCTTTCTGCGGGGGCGTCTCCTCCCGCGTTCCGAAAAGGGGAATTAAAAGCCCATGCGGTAGAGATCGATGACTTCCTCGGGCGAGGGCATCGTGCGGTACCGGCGGACGACGCTAAGGCGCAGGGGCTCGCGAGCGAACCGCACCAAGTCCTCCTCGGAGGGCGCGTGGCGTTCGTAGCCCATCTTGTCCATCAGCGCATCAACGAGCTCTTGGAGATCCTCGGGCGCGTTCATCCCACCGGCGCGCAACAGCTGAATCGTCGTCTTCCGGCAGGAGCGCAACATGAACGTCATGTATCCGGCGAGGAGTGCGCCGTTCGCCCGACCGTGCGGGATGCCGCAGTGGTAGGTCAAGGGGTAGCCCATGGCGTGAACCAGCCCCGTGCCGGTCTGGGCGATGACCATGCCTGCTACCATCGAAGCGTAGAAGAGACGTGAGAGACCGGGCTTCTCGCCCTGCACCCAGCGCGACAATTCCGGGATAAGCACGCGGACAGCTTCCTCGCTCAAGGCGAGCGAGAGGGCGTTGGCACGGAGGGAGTAGGCTCCCTCAATTGCGTGCGAGAGCGCGTCCAACGCCGTGTCGCACACCACGCACTCTGGGAGGCTTTCGAGGTAACGGGCGTCGAGCAGTGCCACCTTCGGGAAGAGCGCATTTCCGCAGAGGTTAACCTTCGTTTGCGCTTCGTGATCGGTGATAATGGAGTAGGGGGTAACTTCGCTTCCCGTCCCGCACGTGAGCGGGATCGCCACGATGGGCAGTGCTGCCGAGGGTTCGTCGCCGGGAGTTGAAGTAAAGAACCGCTCCCGCGGAATGCCGGAAGCTACCACCCACGCGATTGCCTTCGCCGCATCGAGTGCCGAGCCTCCGCCGATCGCGACCACCGCATCGCACTGTTCGCGACGGGCAAGCTCTGCGCCTGCGTAGACTTGGTCGGCGTCCGGGTTCGCATGGATGCCGTCAAAGTGCGCCCAAGCCCGTCCATGGGTATCGAGCACGCGCTTCACGTCGGCAAGCGCGCCGGAGCGTTCTGCACCGGAGTGCCCGGTAACGAGCAACACCTTTTCCCCGAGGTTGACCCACGCATCGGCGAAATGCTCCACGGCATTCTCGCTCGCGAGAACCTCAGTCGGGAGATGAAAGCGAAATGTTTGCATAACAGCCTCTTCTCCCTCCATTATAACAAAGGGCGTGGCGGGGTGGACGTTGCGCGGGCGATGATGATGCGCGCCAGCTCCAGTTTGGAGAGGAGGGGGAGGGGCTCACAGGTGCCACCCGCGAAGTAGAGCGTAGCGCGGTTGGTCTCGACGCCGAACCCGGCTCCGGGTGAAGAGACGTCGTTCGCCACGATGAAGTCCAGCCCCTTCTCGCGGAGCTTGCGTTGCGCTTCCTGCTCGGGGTTGCCCGTCTCTGCCGCAAAGCCCACAAAGCACTTCTCCCCCTTCATCGGGAGCACGGTCTTGAGAATATCCGGATTGCGGACGAGCTGGAGCGTGCCCGACATCTCCCCCTTCTTGAGCTTACGTTCCGCCACCTGCGCCGGACGCCAATCCGCCACCGCAGCGCAGGAGATAAAGACGTCGCACCTCGGCAACTCGGTTTGGACGGCTTCAAGCATCTGGAGCGCGGTCTCGACGTCGATTCGTTGCACTGCGCCCGGAGGCGTCGCCAACGCCACGGGACCTGCGATGAGCGTTACTTCATGCCCCGCTTCCGCCCCCGCTTGGGCGAGCGCAAAGCCCATCTTCCCGGTTGAGCGGTTGGAGATGAAGCGCACGGGGTCGAGAGGTTCGCGTGTGGGACCCGCTGTAATTAAAATCCGCATCCTGCACCCAATCTTTGAGGAATCCCTGAGAGGGGAAACGTGGTGCCATTCTACCACATCCCCGGCAGGGGGCGGGGGCTAGGAGGCGTCAGGCGCGACGGGTCATCTCGGCTTGCCAGATCGCTTGGAGACGGCAGATAGCATGAAACGGGTCTGCGCTCTTGCAGACGGCGCGGACAACGGAGAAATTCGTCGCGCCCGCTTGCAACACTTCCGGGAGACGCGCTTCGTCGATGCCACCTATGGCGACGGTAGGCCAGGGCGTGTCGCGACAGATCCGCCCGGCTTCCGCCGTGCCGAGCGTGGGGTCGGGGATCGCCTTCGTGGGCGTGGCGAAGACGGGGCCCACGCCGGAGTAATCCGGGCGCACAGCCTTCGCCGTTTCCATTTGTGCGTAGGAATGGGTGGAGAGTCCGAAGATGCGCAACTGCGGAAAGCGTGCCCGTGCCTCGGGAATCGGCATATCGGACTGACCGAGGTGTACGCCGTCAGCCCCCACCGCCACGGCGAGCGCAGGGTCATCATTAACGATAAAGTTCGTCTCCGAGCCTGCCGTAATCTGGCGCAAGT
Source organism: Agathobacter rectalis (assembly GCA_963608725.1). Lineage (GTDB taxonomy): Bacteria > Verrucomicrobiota > Kiritimatiellia > RFP12 > DVOR01 > Spyradenecus. The sequence goes on from CAVDHG010000099.1 coordinate 5,244, forward strand.
GCTTGGCGGTCTCAAGGCGAAGCTCCGGCGCGGCATTCTTCATGCGGAGCTGAATATACCGCAACCCCGCCTTCACCGCCGCCTCGGCAACCGCTTCGTAGGAGGTTACGGGGTCAGTGATTACCAGGTAAAGCCCGAAGGCGTCCGCGGTGATAGACGTTGGCTTCTCGTTCGTCATGCGCATCGCGCTCCAAAAAGCTAGACGGACTTCGGCGCCTGCGCACCGAAGTCCGAAAGAGTGGGTTAGAGTAGGGGGAGTTTCCTCACTGGAGATCTGCTGCGATGAGGTCTGCCACCTTCTTGCCGGACTTCAACATCCCGCCGAAGATGGGCCCCATGCGGAAGCCACCCTGCGCGTTGTTCGCCGCCATGCCGGAGGCGTACAACCCGGGGTAGAGCTTCTTGGTGTTGATCACCGTGGTGCGCTCGCCGTCTTCCATCCACATCGGCTTTTCGCCCATGATGCCACCGGTGGGCGAATCGATCTTCAGTCCCGCCTTGTCGACCGCCTTGTGAATGATCTCCGAGGGGTGCCCGGTGCCATCTAGGACGGCTCGCGCCGTAACCACCACAGGGTCAACGTGCATTTCCAGCCGGCGGACGGGGTTCCAATTGACTACCAGCCCGCAGATCCGCCCCTCGCGCACGCAAATATCCTCCACGCACATCGCGTTGAAAATCGCCGCGCCCGCCTTCTTCGCGCCGAAGATCAACCCGGACGCCATCTCGACGGAGTCGAGCGTGTGGAAGCCGTTGCCGAGGTCTTGCGTGCTGATGTTGAAATCGCGCAAGATGGGCGTGGCATCGTCCTGCACCACCACTTCGTTAAAGAGCATACCGCCACCCCACGTGCCACCGCCGGGTGCCAACTTGCTCTCGAACATCGCCACCTTGAATCCCTTGTCCGCCAGATACTTCGCTGCGACGAGCCCCGAGGGCCCCGCGCCCACGATCCCGACGTCCACCGCTAGGTGACTCTCAAACTTCGCGAAGAACGCCCGAACGATCGCGCTCGAAATGGTCTCTTCCATGACGGTGCTCATGGTCTTTTTCCTTTCTTTACAAGAATGCGTTGCAGTATACCAAAATAGAACGAAGCTCCCGGGGATTACTCCCCGAAGAGCCACGTGGAGAGATAACGGTCGCCACCATCGGGCAAGAGCGCGACAATGCGCTTCCCGGCGTAAGCTTTCTCCCGCGAGAGCTTGCGCGCCACGTGCAACGCCGCGCCCGCCGAGATGCCGATGAGTAAGCCGTCCTGCTTCGCCACGTCGCGTGCCGCTGTACCCGCTTCCTCCGCAGAGACTTTTTCAATGCGCGAGATGAGCGAGACGTCGAGGATTTTCGGCACGAACCCCGCGCCGATGCCTTGCAACTTGTGCGCCCCCGGCTTCCCACCGCTCAGGACAGGCGAGGTGTCCGGCTCAACGGCGATCAGCTCCACCTGCGGATTGGCTTCGCGCAACACCTTGCCCACGCCCGTGATCGTTCCGCCCGTGCCCACTCCGGCGATAAAGACGTCCGGTGCGCCTCCGAGGTCGCGCACGATTTCAACGCCCGTGGTCTTCTGGTGGATGGCGGGGTTGGCGGGATTCTCAAACTGTTGCGGGATGAAACTCCCCGGGTTCTCGGCGCGGAGGGCTTCGGCTTTGGCGATCGCCCCCTTCATCCCCTCGGCTCCGGGCGTGAGGACGAGCGTTGCGCCGTAAGCGGCGAGCAACCGCCTCCGCTCGACGCTCATCGTTTCGGGCATCGTGAGGATAAGGCGATACCCCTTAACCGCGGCTGCCAGAGCCAACCCAATCCCGGTGTTACCACTTGTGGGCTCAATGATGAGACTTCCGGGCTTGAGCGCACCCGAGGCTTCCGCCGCCTCAATCATGGCAAGCCCCACGCGATCTTTGACGCTCCCGCCCGGATTGAAGAACTCGACCTTGGCGAAAACTTCCGCGCCACCATCGTTGAAGCGATTGAGTTTCACCAAGGGGGTATTCCCGATGGCTTCCAAAAGAGAATTGAACCGTGCCATGTGTTTCTGTCCTTTCTCGGTTTTAACCCCCGGGATTCACCCCCGAAAGTTAAATACTACCTTTTTGGTTGCAACTAGGCGCATACTATACTCCAATTCCTCCAGAAGTCAAGCCCCCTCACTCTCCACCCCTCCCACCCCCGCAACCGAGTTTAGGGTCTGTCCGCACCGAGATTGACCCGATCGCGGTGCGGAGACTCCCCGATCTCGGTTGCGGGGCAGTTTCCGGGACGCCCTCGGGCGGTTTTGCATAAGTGCTTGAGTTTTCGATGGACGATTCGCGTCTTTTTCGCGATAAATGCTTACCCCTTCTACTGATGTGGCGAAAAAGGGAAGAGTAGGGGGCAAAAGGGGGGAGATTTTGAACCCAAAAAGAGGGGTCTCCGCACCGCGATCGAGGTCTGCCCGGTTCGCGTTTGGGGTAAACGCGGTGCGGAGACAGGTCAAACTCGGTTGCGGGGGTGGGGAGAAAAAAGGGGAAAGGGAGGGAAGAGTGGGGTAAAATTATTTAGAAGGGGAGGAGCTGATGTGGAGTAGGGGGATCCACCAGCCGGTT
>CAVDHG010000100.1:0-7625 GCA_963608725.1 Agathobacter rectalis
AGTCCGGTTCGCGTTTGGGGTAAACGCGGTGCGGAGAGACCCCAAACTCGGTTGCAGGGGGATTTTGGCACGGGGGTAAAAACGGGGGTGGTTGAACCGAGTTTGGGGTGGGGGAGAGGGGGCAGAAAATAGTGCTTGCGTTTTGGGGCGAGGTTTGGTATTCTCTTGCCGTTTTTTGAGCGTGCGAACTTAGCTCAATTGGCAGAGCTCCACCTTGCCAAGGTGGAGGTTGAGGGTTCGAGTCCCTTAGTTCGCTCCATCCTCCCATGGGGGTGTAGCTCAGTTGGTAGAGCAAGTGACTCTTAATCACTGGGTCCACGGTTCAAGCCCGTGCACCCCTACCATTCGAGGATGAAACGCTCCGAAAGCAGCCAATGAGGCGAACTTAGCTCAATTGGCAGAGCTCCACCTTGCCAAGGTGGAGGTTGAGGGTTCGAGTCCCTTAGTTCGCTCCATCCTCCCATGGGGGTGTAGCTCAGTTGGTAGAGCAAGTGACTCTTAATCACTGGGTCCACGGTTCAAGCCCGTGCACCCCTACCATTCGAGGATGAAACGCGGAAGACCAGTCGGAAGGCTGGTCTTTTCGTTTTTGGGTGTGCGTCTTTTTGGTATACTGGGCGCATGAATTTTCGGATCTTTTGTGCGGTATGTTGCGTTGGGTTAGCCGGGATTGCCGGGGCGCAGTATCAGGATTATTCCCGGATGGGGAAGACGCCTGCGGAGTTGCAATTCCTCGATGACCCCATGGAGGTGGAGCTGAAGGAGCCTTCGTGGTTCTGGCACAACCCCAAGCAGTCCACGCCCGAAAAACAGCTGGCTTACGCAGCGGAGTTGGAGCGTGCGGGGAAGACGGCGAAAGCCGTTGAAGCCTATGATGACCTTGTCCACGAGTGGCACACCACGCCCGAGGCGTTGAAGGCGCAGCTGGCGATTGCGCGTTTGGAATCCGCCTCCGGGCACGCTAGCGCGGCTTTCGATGCGGACATCTATCTCTTGGCGTACTTCGCGGGGCGGTTTGAGTTGGAGCCGGTCTTGGCGGACGCCGTCGCGCAGGCGGACTACATGGTCGGTCAAGAGCGTGGGCGCACGCTCCACATTCGCTCCGGGAAGGGGTTGCGTACCAACTACGAAAAGATTATCCACTTCGCGCCCCGTTGGCAGAAGGTGCCCGACCTGCTCATGAAGATTGCCGACCTCTACGCCGAGGACGGCGAGTACGCCAGTGTGATCACGGTCTGCGATCGGATTTTGGCGGACTGGCCCACGTATAGCAAGGTGGACGAGGTGGTCTATGCCTACTGCGAAGCCTGCCGAAAGCAGGCGGAATCGTGGTGCAACGACACGGGGCGGCTCAAACACTTGGAGCGACTCCTCGCCGGCGCACAGACCTTCCGCCCGAATCACCCGCACTCGGCACTCTTTGCGCGGTGGCAGAAGGAGATCTATGAACTGCGCCGTGCCCGGGCTTACGCGAAGGCTCTTTTCTATGATAACCCTAAGGCTTACTCGGAGGACGCGGCGGTGAGAGCGTATCAGACGTTCCTGCGCGATTTCCCGGACGCTCCGGAAGCCGAAAAGGTGCGGACGCGGTTGGCGGCACTGTCGCTCGCGCAACACATCCCCCAGAATAAGGAAACGAAATGAAGGGCGTTACACTGCTTTCTTTTTGCATGGCTTTGGTGCTCCTCGGGGCATCGGGGTGCGCGGGGTATCGACGCGGGACGACGGTGCCCGAAGAGCTTCGGACGGTGCACGTGCCCGCCTTTGAGAATCAGACGATATACCCGATGTCGGGGGCTATCGCCGCTCAGCAGTTCCTCGACGCGCTGATTGAGGATGGGACGTTCCGCCCGGAACGGTATGAGGTGGCGCGGTTGCGCACGCAGGTGGTGCTCGAATCGCTCAACACGCGTGCCGTGCGCTACGACCGCAACCATGCGATTGTGCCCGAAGAGTACCGCTTGACGCTCGTTGCTCGGCTCTACGTCTTCGACCGAAAGAGCGGGAAGACGTTGGTGAACGGGAAGCTCGTGCGGGCGTCGGACTCCGCGCTTACCCGGGGCGATATGCAGACGGGCGTGATGGATGCCTTGCCCCGCGTGTCGCGAGCGTTGGCGGAGAGGTTGCTTGAGGCTCTCGTTGTCGCTGCCGAAGCGGATGTCGATTAAGCGGAGCGATTCCCGGTGCTGAAACGTTGCACGCTTTGGCGCACGCGCTCGGCGTAAGGATCCCCCGCGCCTCGGTGCCGAAGAGCCGTTCTTTCCCCTCATGCAAACCGATATGCCGAAAACCTTTCGCGAACGCCTCCGGGTGATCGGCTCCGGGTTGCGGACGCTTGCCGGGTATTATCGGGCGCAACGCCGCCTCCTCGCGCTGGACGTGGCGGCGATTATCCTGCACGCGGGGGTGCAGATCGCAATTCCCTTTACCGCCTTGCGCGTCTTTCAGGAGTTCTTGCCCGCGGGGAATTTGCGGGCGACGGCGTGGGCGGCGCTGACCTTTGCGGTGCTGACGGTTGTTGCCGCCGGGTTGGAGTGGTGTTACATTCTCTTCGGGCATTGGCTGGGGATCCGCGTGGAAGCGACGATGCGCAATGCCTTCTTCGACCATATTCAGGACTTGCCCTTCGCCTTCTTCGACCGGACGCGGACGGGGGAAGTGCTCAGCCGGATTACCTCCGACCTCATGCTCGTGGGGGAGACGGCGCATCACCTCCTCGAAGACCTCACTGAGACGACGCTCATGCTTACCGGAGCGTTCGTGGTGATGTTCTGGATTAACCCCACGCTCGCCACCTTTACGCTGATCCCCGTGCCCTTCATCCTCGTTTTTGCGGGAAGCTTTCAGAAGCGCATCCATACGGTTTGGCGGGCGAACCGCGGGCAAGTCGCCACCCTCTCGGCGCACGTCGAGAATGTGGTGCAGGGGATTCGGGAGATTAAGAGCTTTACGCACGAGAAGCGCGAGAGGCAGATCTTCCGGCGCGTCAATTCGCGGTTTAGGCGTTCCTTCGAGCGCGTCTACGTGTTCTACGCGCCACTCTTCGCCGGCACGCAGATGTTGCTGGAAGGGTACTCGCTTCTCTACATCGCGCTCGGGGCGTGGATGGTGGTGAACGATGCTGCCACGTTGCCCCAAGTCTTCGCCTTCTTTATGTATTCGCGCTACGTTACAACGCCCATGCGCCGCATCATCAATGGGCTGGATATGTATCAGCAGGGGCTCGTGGGGTACTGTCGCTTCCGGGAATTCCTGGCGCAACCGATTGAGAAGGACGCTACCGCGCCCAGCGAACGCGATGAACCTCTGGAGAACGTGCGGGGCGAGCTTCGCTTTGTGGGCGTGCGCTTTGCGTATCCGGGCACTGAGCGCGAAGTCCTAAACCTCCCCGAGCTGGTTCTTCCCGCGGGCGAAGTCTGCGCACTCGTGGGCCCGAGCGGAGCGGGGAAAAGCACGATCGCGGCGCTCATCCCCCGCTTCTATGAACCCACCGCCGGGCGCATCCTCCTGGATGGACGCGACATCGCCACCATCCCGAAACGCGCCCTCCGCTCCGCCATCGGCATCGTTGCCCAGCGTCCCTTCCTCTTCGACGGCACGATCCGCGACAACCTGCTCCTTGGTCTGCCCGGGGCGTCCGACGACGCACTCTTTACCGCGCTCGAGCAAGCAAACCTCGCCGACTTCGTGCGCAGTCTTGAGGAGGGACTCTCCACCCCTGTCGGCGAGCATGGCTTAATGCTCTCCGGCGGTCAGGCGCAACGCCTCGCCATTGCGCGAGTCTTTCTCAAGAATCCGCCTATCCTCATCCTCGACGAAGCAACCTCCGCGCTCGATACCTTCGCGGAAGCGGCGGTGCAGGAAGCTCTGGCGCGTCTTTCCAAGGGGCGCACCACGCTCATTATTGCGCACCGCCTAACGACCATCCGCCACGCCACGCGCATCTGCTATTTAGAGGAGGGGCGCATCGCGGAGATGGGCTCGCACGATGCGCTCTTAGCGCGTAATGGCAAGTATACCGCGCTCTTGCACGCTGCCGGGATGCTCTAAATCAGATTAGCCGGATGCGCTTCCACTTCCCGAGCAGGAAGCGCGTCAGCAGGCACAGCCCGGCGACGATCACGTAGCCGAGCATGGTGAGCCAGAGCGAGACGATCCCGAAGCCTGCCAAGTAAAGACCGATGAGCGAGGGCATCCAGAGCAGAAGCGCCACACTCGCAACGAGCGTCATCACGAAGCGCGTATCGCCCGCCCCCTTGAGCGCACCGCCCAAGACGATGTTGAGCGTGTCGAAGACTGCCCACGCGAGGAAGATCACCACCAAATGTCCCCCAAGCTTGATGTAATCGGCATAGGCGAAGGGCGCATCGTGCGGGAAGAAGAGCGCAAGGAGCGGTTCTTGGAAGATCCCAATCAGCACGATGCAGAGGAGGAGATAGCTCCAACCCAGGAAGAGACAGTTCCGCCCGGCACGCGCCGCGCCAACGGGGTCTCGGTCGCCCATGCGTTGCCCAACCAGGATTGTCGCCGCCATGCCCACGCCCATGAGGGGCGCGAAGATGAGGTGGTTGATGGAGAAGGCGATGTTGCTTGCCGAGAAGCTCAGAGCGTCCATGCGCCCGGTGATGAAGACGAAGATCGCGAAGGTGGAGACGTCGAGCAAGACGTGCCCCCCGCTTGGCAACCCGAAGCGCGTAATCTTGTAGAGGGTGCGGACGTCCCACGTGAATGCCACCTGGATCCGATGGCGCGTGCTCAGGTGCCTCTCGCCACAGAGCCCCACCACGAGAATCACGAGAATCAGGAACTGCGCCAGCGCGGTGGCGACGCCTGCGCCCGTAATGCCCATCTCCGGAATAACCCCCACGCCCCAAATCAGAATCGGGTCGAGCACCACGTTCGTGGCGTTACCGATGAGGTTTGCCGCCATCACCAGGCGCGTAAAGCCCTGCCCCGTGTAGAAGCCGGACACCGCCGCCACGAAGGGCAGGGCGATGTTCCCAATCGAGAGCGTGAGGTAGTAGATCTTCTCCTCTGCCATCACGTCGGGCGCGTGCCCGGCGAGGGTGAACAACCAGTTCCCGAAGGGGACCGAGAGGAGCAGGATCGGAATACAGAGCACTGAGAGCCAAAGCCCCTGACCCATCGCTCGCGCACACGCTGCACGCGACCCGGCTCCGGCGTACTGCGCCACGAAGGTGCCCGAGTATGCCACCACGTTTTGCAGGAAGGCGATAATGATAAACGCCATCAGCCCCGCCGGCAACGCCGCCTGTATGCTGGTGGCACTATACCGCGCCAGGAAGAGGCGATCGGTGAACGTCATAATCGCGTTCCCCGCCATCGCCAAGACCAAGGGCCAAGCGATGGAGAGGCAGTCTTTGAGTGTAGCCTTTTTCATCGTAGGACTCGCATTTCCCCGCATCACACGCGGGCTAACAACTAGTAAGAATGAGGATTACCCGCCGAATGCGGGACGAAGGAACAGCGAACAATGCGCCCGCCGGAGCCTTTGCCGGCAGGCGTTCCCTCTATCGCCACAGCATGGCGACGGGCGAATAGAGCACACTGGAAGCTATTTTACCCATCGTTCGTTCCTGTAAAATGCGCGGTATCATAGCAGTAGCATACAGCCCTGTCAAGACAAAAGCGGGAGTCGGTTTTTTACCGGCTCCCGCTCTTTTTTTGCCCTGCGCTCTGGCGTCGCTTAGAGATGCTCCTCCACCCCGCGGAAGTGGACGTTGAGCCGGTGCAACGGCGCGAGCAGTTCGCCCAACGCAAGCCCCTGCGTCAGCCGGGCGAACGCGTTGACATCCTTCGGGAAGCACTTGCCGCCATACCCGAGCTTGCCGTCGGGCCCCGGGACGTGCGTATGCGTGTCGTTGATATAACCGGAGAGGAGCACGCCATCATGGATGTGATTCCAATCCACGCCCATCTTCTGGCAGTACTCCCGCACCGCGTTGAAGTACGTTACCTTGTACGCCCCGAAGACGTTGTGCGCATACTTGGTGATCTCCGCCTCAAGCGGCGTCATCTCGATATGCTTCTTCCCCACAAAGATCTTCCGCAACAGCTCGGGCGCACCGGTGAAGACCATTGTTTGCCGTTCGAAGTCCGCAATGTGCGTGCGCTCGGTCAGGAATTCGGGCATATAACAAACCTGGTGCCCCGTCTCCGCCGAAAGCCGATCCGACGTCCCCGGCAGGATGGTGGTGCGCACGAAAACCGGCACCTTGGGCAACCCCGCGATCAGCTCGCGCATCAACGTCAAATCCTGCGTGCCGTCATCTTCCGTGGGCACGTGGATTTGGAGGAACGCCACATCAATCGCGCTCAGGTCGTCATTGAATCCCTTCGGCGGGTCGCTAATGAAGAGCTGGCAATTCGGATTATGCTCTTCAAGCCAAACCTTCAAGGCTCCGCCGACAAATCCGCAACCGATAATCCCGACCTTGATTGTATCCATCGCTGCTTCTATCCCTTTTCCGCGCTTTCGGCGTGATACCGAGATTTCCCAAATCACCCGAAACGCTTTCTCCTATCATACCATATTTCCTCCCCAAACGCATTTTCCTTCCCCCTTCCCCGCAACCGCCTTCCCCCTCCCTCCGCACCGCGTTTCACCCAAACGCGAACCGGACAGACCCCAAACTCGGTTCAACCCCACCTCTCTTCGCAACCGAGTTTGAGGTGGAGTCGGGGCGAAAACAGGTTGTTTGGGATGCCGTCTTGCTTTTTGGAGAATTCTTTTAGTAGACTTCCCGGTGTGAGGGGAATGGGAGCTTGGGTACCCTCATGTCCCGTGGAGTAATCGCTGGCCAACGTACTTCCCGCGCTCTGCGACCGTCCCACGGGCAAGCTGGCATCCTGACGCACGTCGTCAGGATGCCTTCCTTTTTCTTACTTGCCCCGGAGGGAAGGGTTGTAGTAGACTCTTCGGTGTGAGGGGAATGGGAGCTTGGGTACCCTCATGTCCCGTGGAGTAATCGCTGGCCAACGTACTTCCCGCGCTCTGCGACCGTCCCACGGGCAAGCTGGCATCCTGACGCGCGCCGTCAGGGTGCCTTCTTTCTTCTCCCCAATCTCCGGATCGCTATTTTCGTTCAAGGGGATAGATATTTCCCCAAGTTGCAGGATTTCCCGAAGGTCAGTATCATATGCGCCAGAAGGGGAGAGCTCTTGATGGTCGTGGTCCGGGTAGGCTCTCGGAAAACCGCATCAAGAAGTTCTTCCTTTCCAATTACTCCGTGCCTTTCGTCGCTTTGTGTTGCGTCTTCGGAATCGGTTATACGGGTGGCAGATCGTTGGTTCGCCAACGCGTCTTTGTTTGCGGCAACCACAACTTCCTTGCGAGGTGGAGGTGTTGTGCGTAGCGATGTCGGCACCAATTTGTCACCGGCATTTGCATCCGCATCTTTTTTATGCCCCGTTTGTGCAAGTTTCCCGCCAAAACTTCTAGCAACCCCACTTCCTAACTCACCCTCTTCCGCAACCGAGTTTGGGGAGTCTCCGCACCGCGTTTACCCCAAACGCGAACCGGACACCGGGCAAACTCGATTCAAGGGGGTAGGGAAGGGGGACTTTTACATTTTTGTAAAAGAGGGTAAAAATCGGGGTGTCCG
>CAVDHG010000101.1:0-7622 GCA_963608725.1 Agathobacter rectalis
CGTGTGGGGTTGTGTATGTGTCTGGTAGGGGAAAAAGAAAAAACCGCCCGCAACCGACTTCGAGGTGTCTCCGCCTCGCGTTTGCCTCGTGTCCGCCTTGCGTTTGACCCGAACTCGGTTGCGGGGAGATTTTGGGCACCTTCGCGGGCGATTTCGCATAAGTCCTTGATTCTCCGTCGGGCGATTCCCGCCTTTTTCGCGATAAGCCATTATCCCTTCTGGGAATAGTTCGAAATGTTCATAACTTAGGGGCTGGGAGGGGTGGTTTTTGACCCCCTTTCCGGGGGTGGTTGAACCGAGATTGGGGGGAGGTCGGTTCGCGTTTTGGGGAAACGCGGTGCGGAGACACCTCAAACTCGGTTCAAGGGGGAGGAAAGGGAGGGCTTTTACATTTTTGTAAAAGAGGGGTAAAAGTGGGGTGGTCGAACCGAGATCGAGGCGTCTCCGCCTCGCGTTTGGGTCGTCTCCGCCTCGCGTTTGACCCGAACTCGGTTGCGGGGCACTTATAGACACCCGCTCGGACGGGTTTGCATAAGTCCTTGAGTTTTCGATGGGCGATTCGGGGCTTTTTCGCGATAAGGGCTTACAGGAGAAAGAGATGTGCCGAAATGTTCATAACTTTGTGGCTTGAAGGGGTGGTTTTTGAACCCTTTTCCGGGGGTGGTCGAACCGAGTTTGGGGTGAGGTCGGTTCGCGTTTGAGGGAAACGCGGGGCGGAGAGAGGTCGAACTCGGTTCAAGGGGGGATTTGGAAGAAGAGGGAGACGTGGTATAATAGGACTGTGAAGGTTTATTTGGTTAGGCATGGGGCGTATAGGATGGACTACGCAACGGAAGCGGGTCCAAGGTTGTCGGCGTGGGGAAAGGTGCAAGCGCAGGAAGCGGGGCGTTATCTGCTCAATTTGGGTGCAGAGGTGTCGGCAGTGCGGACGAGTCCCCTCCTTCGGGCGCGAGAGACGGCAGACGTTATTCAGTGCGTCTTAGGAACGCACCTGGTGCCGGAAGAAGAGCGAGTATTGCTCCCAGAAGGAGATCCGGAAACGTTCGAACTGGAGCTGCGTGCGCTGGGGGAAGCGGGGGAGCAAGGCGTCCTTGTGGTTGGGCACATGTGCTCAATTGGGGAGCTGGCGGTGCGGTTGAACCGGGAAGCGGGGAACGTCTTCGGATTGTGTACGGTTCAGGTTTTTGAGTGGCGCGAGGCGGAAGGGCGTTGGGCTTTCTGCGGAGCGCGGGATTGCGGAAAGGATGCGCAGTAACATGGCGGATACGAAACGGGAATCGCTGACGTCGAGTCTTGGTTTTCTTTTGGTCTCGGCGGGGTGCGCGGTGGGGCTGGGGAACGTGTGGCGGTTCCCTTTCATCGTGGGGCAGAATGGCGGAGCACTCTTCGTCTTGCTCTACGTGGCGTGCCTGGTGCTCTTTGGGTTGCCGATGATGACGGCGGAGTTTGCGATCGGGCGGGCGGCGAAGCGTTCGCTGGCAACGGCGTATCCGAGGTTGTCGCCTCGCGGGAGCGGAGCGTATGGGGCGGTTTCGCGGTTTCAGGTGGCGGGGAACTGGCTGCTTATGATGTACTACACCACGGTGGCAGGGTGGATGTTGGCGTACCCGACGGCGATCTTGAGCGGGTGGTTCAACTTCACGGAGGCGGACTCGTTCTTCGGGAGCTTTGTGGCGTCCGGCTCGGCGCAGATCTTCTGGATGGGGCTGGTGTGCTTGATCGGGTTTGGCGTGTGCGCGCTGGGGTTGGAGAAGGGCGTGGAGAGCGTTACGAAGAAGATGATGGTGGCACTCTTCGTGATTCTGCTCGGGCTGTGCGGGTATGTGCTGACGTTGCCGGGGGCGGGCGAAGGGGTGCGGTTCTACCTGAAGCCGTCGTTGGATGTCCTGCGCGGGCCGGAGGCGCGGTCGATCGTCGCGGTGGTGTATGACGCGCTGGGGCAGAGCTTCTTTACGCTCTCGCTAGGCGTGGGGGCGATGGCGATCTTTGGGAGCTACACGTCGCGCAAGTACGCGCTCGCGGGGGAGTCTGCCAAGATTATCGGGATCGACACGATGGTGGCGTTCTTCTCGGGGCTGGTGATCTTTCCGGCGTGCTTCGCGTTCGGGGTGCGCCCCGACCAAGGACGCTCGCTGATCTTCCTGACGCTCCCGAAGGTCTTCGCGCAGATGGGGGCGGTGGGCGTCTGGGTGGGGGCGATCTTCTTCGTCTTCCTCTCGCTGGCGGCGCTGACGACGGTGATCGCGGTCTTCGAGAACATCATCGCCATGACCATGGAGCGGAGGGAATGCACGCGCAAGCAGGCGATTCGGCGGAATGCGCCGTTGCTCTTCCTGCTCTCGGTGCCGTGCGCGTTGGGCTTTGGTGTGCTCGCGAAGGTGCAGCCGTTGGGGGCGGGGTCAACCATCCTGGACTTGGAGGACTTCCTGGTGTCGAACGTGGCGTTGCCTCTGGGGTCGGTGGCGATACTCATCTTCTGCGGGAGCAGGCGGTACTGGGGGTGGGACAACTTCCTGAAAGAGGTGAACGCGGGGAAGGGTTTGCAGATGCCGCGGTGCTTGAGGTGGTATATGGTGTATGTGCTGCCGGTGGTGCTGCTGGCGATGTTCGTGGCGGGAATCGTCATGAAGTTCTGGAAGGCGTAGGGTTTCTGCTACAATAGGGTGGCTATGGCAAAACGCATTGGAATCATCGGCTCCGGACGCTTCGGCGAGGCACTCGTGCAGGCACTCTCCACGCAGGGCGCGGAAGTGGTGCTCATGGACGTTGACCGGCGCAAGGTGCAGGAGCTCTCGGAGTACGTCACGAAAGCTGTCGAGGGCGACGCCACGAATATCCACGCGCTGGAAGAGGCGGGGTTCGCGGCGTGCGAGACGGTGGTGGTGGCGATCGGCGAGAACGTCGAGGGGAGCGTGATGGCAACGGTCAACTGCAAGGACCTGGGCGTGCGCACCGTGGTGGCAAAGGCGTCGACCGATGTTCATGGGCGCGTGCTCCGGCGCGTGGGAGCCGATGTGGTCATCTTCCCGAACCGCGACCGTGCACAACGCCTGGCGCGTAGCCTCCTCTCGACCAGCCAAGTCGACCTCTTTGAAATTGCCGACGGTCTTTGCGCCGCCGAGATCAGCACCCCCGAGTGCCTCATCGACAAGACCCTCGCCGAAGCCGACGTGCGCAAGAAGTATGACGTCTCAATCCTCGCCATCCGGAGGCTCGATGACGTCGACCCCGCCGCGGCGCGTCACCTGCTCACCCCCACCGCCGATATGCCCATCCGCAGCGATGACCGCTTGCTGGTGTTCGGTTCCTCCGAGAAGATTGACGCCTTCGCCCAGGCGTGATGACGGGAGCTTTTATGGAGAGCGAAATCACCATCCGCACCGCCACGCTCGAGGACGTGTTGCCAATCCACCGCCTGATTCAGAGCTGTCCGCACGAGCTGATCCTCCGCCCGGTGAATGACCTCGTGGAGAATATCGACCGCTTCTCGGTGGCAGTGCGCGGGAGGGAGATCTTGGCTTGCGCCGGCTGGCAGATCCTTCCCGAGATTGGTTGCCCCGAGGGCGCAACCGTCGAACTGCAATCGGTGGCTGTGGCGCAGGTTTTCCGCGGGCACGGCATCGGGTCGAAGCTCGTGCGTTTCGTCCTTGAGCGCATCGACAGCTTCAAGCCCGCGCAAGCGATTGTGCTGACCTTCGAGCCGGAGTTCTTCGGTCGCCTCGGCTTCCGCGAGATTGCCAAGACGCAGATCATCCACAAGATCTACCGCGGCTGCATCTACTGCACCAAGCACACCAATCCCTTTACGTGCCCGGAAATCGCGATGGCGCTCCAGCTTCGCTAACTTCGCCGAAGCTCCGCCACCCCTCAAGCGCGGTACGGTCGCGCCAAAGCCAATACGTACACCCGCTTCGCTCCCGCCTTCTTCAGTGCCGCTGCGCACGCATCGCAGGTCGCGCCCGTGGTGATGACGTCATCCACGAGGAGCACCGTCTCGCCGTGGAGGCTCCGACAGTTCGCTCGGTAGGAAGCGCGAGCGTTGCGGAGGCGTGCGGCACGGTGAAGGCGCGTCTGCGAGGAGATGTCCGTCTTAACGCGTCGAAGTGCGTGGCGCAAGTGCGGGATGCCGAGTTCGCGACTGAGCGCACGCGCCAGCAAGTCCGCCTGATTGTACCCGCGCCTGCGGAGTTTGTCGCGCTGCATAGGCACGGCGACAATGGCGTCGAACGCGATCCCCCGGGGCGCGAGGTGTACGAGGTAGTGCGCGACCATGAAGCGCGTGAGGTCGCCGAGCAACCACAGCCCGCGGTTGTACTTGAATTGCTGGATGAGGTCGCGCATCGCTCCCTCGTAACGCGCCACGATGAACGCCTGCTTAAACGCCGGGCGGTGCGCTTGGCAGTCCTGGCAGACGAACGTCTCGGCGTCGATCTCCGCCCCCTCCGCGCCACAGATCGAGCACGCCGTATTCCGCCTCAAGGGGAAACGCGCCAGACAGTCCACGCAGATATGCCCACCCTCCTGGGCAGGGCGGTCGCAGAAGACGCAGTCCTGCGGGTAGAGCGTATCCATGAGCCATGCCCACGCGCCCTTCACGGCGTGCCACGGCGTCAGCACGGCAGCCCGCACACTCCGAAGAGAAGCACCCCTGCCACCGCGCCGATGAGGATAATCCACATCGCACTCAGGCGCGTTAAGAGCGACCCCACAAGCAACGCCCCCGTCAACGCGAGCGACGCCCAATGCACACTCCCGCCCTGGAAGAAGGCGTGCCCCATCAGCGTAACCGCCGCCGCGCCAATCAGCCCCACCACCACCGGTTGCGCCCCGTCCAACGCCGAACGCGCCGCCCAGTGTTTCAGCGCGTGCTTGGCGAGAGACGCGATAACGAGAATCACCGCGATAGAGGGCAACACCACCCCGCCCGTCGCGCACAAACTCCCCAGCAGACCGTTCCCGCCCGCCACGCTGGCAGCGTGAAGCCCCGCGAAGGTTGAGATGTTGATGGCGAAGGGTCCGGGCGTACTCTCGGCAATGCCCACGAACTCCGTAAACTGCTCTATCGTCATCCAGTGATAACGCTCGATCACTTCCTGCTGGATAAGCGGGATCATCGCATACCCGCCCCCGAAGGTGAAGAGCCCCACCTTGACGAATGTCCAAAAGAGCGTCCAGTAAATCATCTCTCGCGCTCCTTCGCCCCGCGCAATCGCGGTCTCACGCCATACCACAAGACGCCGAACGCCAGCCCGCCCGCCACGATCGCCACCGCGCTCACCTGCGCCACCGCCACCAACGCGAACGCCCCCGCCATCAGCCCCAACGTCACCCACGTCCTCGGCAGGCTCTTGCCCATCCGCACAAACGCCTTCGCAATCAGCACCAACGCCGCCACGCGAATCCCCGCAAGCGCCGCCGCCACCCACACGTTCTCCCGGAACGCCAAGTAGCACGTGCTCACCACCACGATCGTCAGCCACGCCGGAAAGACCAACGCCACCGTCGCTCCGATCCCGCCCCAGACGCCCGCCACCCGATACCCAACGAACGTTGCCGTGTTCACGGCTATCGCTCCGGGCGTGCTCTCCCCGATCGTAATAATGTCGAGCAGCTCCTGCGACGTGATCCACCCGCGCCGATGCACCAGCTCATCCTCCAGCAACGCCACGATCGCATACCCGCCCCCGAAGGTGATCGCGCCAAACTTGAGGAACGTCAACGCCAAGAGCAGCCCTTGGCGTCGCTTCGTCATCGCTTTCTGCCCCCCGCCTTTCGAGCCTTCGGGGGCAGACTCCTCCTCTGCTCCCACCGCTTAGAGCCCGGCGTCGAGCTTCGCTTTTACGGCTTTGAGGTCAACCCCCGGAGCCGCCACGCCCGACTTCACTGCCGCCTCGGCTACCGCGTAGGAAACCACCGAGTACAGCCTCTTATCGAACGCCTTCGGGATGATGTACTGTGCGCCGAACTCCAGCTTCTCGCCGGGATACAACGCCTGCACCGCCTCCGGCACCGGCTCCCGCGCCAGCAGTGCCAACGCCCGCGACGCCGCCACCTTCATCTCCGTGTTAATCGTCTTGGCGCGCACGTCCAACGCCCCGCGGAAGAGGAAGGGGAACCCGAGCACGTTGTTAATCTGGTTCGGATAATCCGAGCGTCCCGTTGCCATCACGTAGGGTTTGCCCTGTAATGCCTTCGCCACTTCCTCCGGCTCAATCTCCGGGTCGGGGTTCGCCATCGCGAAGATCGCCGGGAATTCACCCATCGTCGCCACGTCCGCACCCGTCAGGACATGCGCCGCCGAAACGCCGATGAAGACGTGCGCCCCGACGAGAGCATCCTTGAGCGTCTGGCGCGCAGAGGGCGCAACCGCGTGGCGCAGCTTGTGCTCCGTGAGATCCGTGCGCCCCGTGTGGATGACGCCCTTCGAGTCGCACATCGTCAGCTCGCAGACGCCTGCCGCCTTGCACATATCCGCAATGCGAATCCCCGCCGCGCCCGCGCCGTTGATGACCACGCGCAGTTCGCTCAGCTTCCGCCCGGCAATGTGCGCATAGTTCATCAACCCGGCAACCGTGATGACCGCCGTCCCCCACTGGTCATCGTGAAAGACCGGGATGTCCAGCTCCGCATCCAGGACGCGCTCGATTTCGAAGCACGCCGGCGCGGCAATGTCTTCCAGGTTTATCCCGCCATACATCGGTGCGATGGCGCGGACAGCGTCGATCACGCGCTGCGGGTCGGTCTTGCCCGTATCCATCCCGTTCTGACGGCAGTGCGCGAGCGGGACGGGCCAGGCATCGACCCCGGCGAAGCTCTTAAAGAGAGCCGCCTTGCCTTCCATGACGGGAATCGAGGCGGAGGCACCGAGGTCTCCGAGTCCGAGAATCGCCGTTCCGTCCGAGACCACTGCCACGAGGTTACGCTTACTCGTCAAGTCGAAGACCGTTTCGGGCTTCTCGGCAATGCGTTTGACGGCTTGAGCGACGCCGGGCGTATACGCCAAACAGAGGTCGCGTTGCGTTTTGAGGGGCTTGGAGAGTGCCACGCGCACCTTGCCGCCATCGTGAAAGGAAAAGACCTCATCCGGGGTAATCGAGAGAGCCATACTTCTAAACCTCCTTTTGCCTTCCAGCAAACCAAAAAACCAGTTCCCCATTATACCACATCCTCCCCACCCCTCCCCCGCCTCACCACCGCTGCGCCCTCGCGCCCAGCGTGAACGCAAACCTCCCGCGCCACCGGGACTCCCGCCCGGTGCGCCCGATGTGACAAAACGTGAGACTACCTCCCGCCGAAGAGCACTCCAGCCACCCGCGGACACCACCGGTGTAACGCATACCCCAGAAGCAACGTCAAAGGCACCGCAAGCACGAGCAAATACCAAAGCCTAACTTCGCTCGTCTCATATTGGCAAAGCCCCAGACTCCTCGTAAGCGTAACGTAGACAAAATGGAGCGCATACAAGACGAACATGTGCATCACATAGCATGGAAACGCGAGCGACGTTAATCCCTTCGCCCACCGTGTCGCCGGGATAATCCCCCAGACCGCATACATCACGAAGGGAATGGCGAGCTTAACCACGGGTATTGCCAAAGGGTTTCCCATATATGACATCCCAG
>CAVDHG010000102.1:0-7525 GCA_963608725.1 Agathobacter rectalis
ATCGAGGAGTCTCCGGTTCGCGTTTGGGGTAAACGCGGTGCGGAGAGAGGGGGAACGCGGTTGCGGGGGGAGGGGTGAGAGAGGGGGGAAATTGCGGGGAAGGCGTCTTTTTAGTATGCTAAAGGTGGTTTTCTTCGGAGCCAAAATGAACGAAATTACAGCGGATGCGTTTTTGGGGACGTTGCGCGCCACGGTGCGAGCAGGGAATGTGCCGTATTACCTCTTCTATTCCAGCCTCTGGGATGGTTATGTTACCGACCCGGCGTTGATGCTGATCCCCTTTCACGACCACTTGACCCACCGCGGAGACGGCGTCTTCGAGACCCTTAAGTGTGTGGACGGAGCCGTCTACAACCTGGACGCGCACCTCCAGCGGTTGCAACGGAGTGCTTATTTGATCGGGATTGCGCACCGTCGCGGGCCCGAGGCTCTGCGCGAAAAGGTGTTGGAAGCGCTTGAAGTCGCCAAGCAGCCGAACTGCTCGGTACGCGTGCTCCTAAGCCGGGGTCCGGGCGGGATGGGCGTCGCGCCCAGTGAGAGTCAGGGCACCGCGCTGTATATCTTAGTCTATGGCGGGGGCGAACCCTTTATGCGCAAGCACCCGCAAGGGGCAACGTTGCGGAAGAGCCGCGTGCCGATCAAGCCCCCGGTCTTTGCGACGGCGAAGACGTGCAACTACATTCCGAACGTGATGATGCGCGCCGAGGCGGAGGTGTGGCACGTCGACTTCATGGTCGGCGTGGACGCGCACGGGCACATCACGGAGGGAGCGACCGAGAACATCGGCATTGTCTCCAAGAATGGGCGACTGCTCTTCCCGCCGCTGGATACGATTTTGGCGGGGACGACGATGCTCCGCGTCTCGGAGCTGGCGCAACAGCTTGAAGCGGACGGTTCGCTCAAGGGTGTGGTCTTCCGCCCCATTCGCGAAGAGGAGCTTTACGAAGCCCGCGAGATCCTCGCTATCGGGACGACGCTGAACGTCGCCTCGGTGGTGGAGTATAACGGGCGGCGCGTCGGCGATGGGAAGCCCGGCGAAATCGGGCGCAAGCTCGACGCCTTGATCGAGCGCGATACGCACGAGAACGAAGCTCTGCGCGTGCGCTACATGTGAAGCACAGAAAGGATTTATGAATACGTATGACACCATGTTGGAGAAGGCAGTTGTGGTGCCTTCCTTGCGCAGTGAAGACATCTTCGGCGTCATTGCCGAATTAACCGATGCGCTTGTTGCCGCGGGGGCAGTGCCGGCGGATAAGCGCGACGAAGTGAACCAGGCGGTTGTCCGGCGCGAGATGTCGGCTTCGACCGTGATGACCGACGAGATTGCGCTTCCGCACGGGCGCACGGAGGTTATCGAGGATTTGGTCTGCGCGGTGGGAATCCATAAGGACGGGTTCGCCGCCGAGGCTCCGGACGGTCTGCCGACGAAGGTGGTGATTCTCATGTTGGTGCCGCCCTCCGCCGGGAGCGGGTATATCACGTTCCTCGGGAGTATTAGCCGGGTGCTGATGGACGCCCAGAAGCGTTCGGCGATTATCGAAGCGACCGACCGCGACCAGGTGCTCGCCCTTCTGCGTGGCGAATAGCTCCAGGCGCGTCCGCCCCTCACGACCTTTCTTTCACCTTATCCTCCGCACCAGACATGTTTAAGCCCGTCAGCAATCATCCCGATTTCGCCAAGAACGAAGAAGCCGTGCTCGCCCTTTGGGAGCAGGAGCAGACCTTCGCCAAGACGCTTGAGAAGCGTCGCAACGCGCCGGTGTTCCGGTTTTATGACGGGCCTCCCTTCGCCACGGGGCTCCCGCACTACGGGCACCTGCTCGCCGGGACCATTAAGGACATCGTCCCGCGGTACCAGACGATGCGCGGGCATTACGTCGAGCGGCGGTTCGGGTGGGACTGCCACGGTCTGCCGATCGAGGCTCTGGCGCAGGATGCGCTGGGCGTGAGCGGGGCGTATGAGATTCGCGAGCACGGGGTGGACGCCTTCAACGAGCAGTGCCGGGCGATGGTGCTCCGGTATGTCTCGCAGTGGCGAGAGACGGTAACGCGCATGGGCCGCTGGGTGGATTTCGACCACGATTACAAGACCATGCAGCCCGACTTCATGGAGACGGTATGGTGGGTCTTCAAGCAGTTGTGGGAGCAAGGGCGGATCTACAAGAGCCATCGGATCATGCCCTACTCGTGGAAGCTCTCGACGCCCCTCTCCAACTTCGAAGCGGGGAATAACTACAAGGATGTGCAGGACCCGGCGGTAACCGTGCGCTGTCGCATCACGGAGGGTGCGCACGCCTCGTGGGGGAGCGAGAGCTATCTCCTTGTTTGGACGACCACGCCCTGGACGCTTCTTACGAACTTCGCGATCTGCGCCGGGCAGGATATCGATTACGTGGCGGCGAAGGACGCCGATGGCGCGGTGTATATCTTGGCGGAGGCACGCCTCAGCGCGGTCTTCGGGAAGCAAGAGAACGTGGAGATCCTTGAGCGGTTCAAGGGCAGCGCCATCAAGGGGCTACATTACGAGCCGATCTTCCCGCAGTACAAGGACAAGCCGAACGCCTTTGTGGTCTTGAACGACGCGTATGTTACGACCACCGACGGCACCGGGCTGGTACACAACGCCCCGGCATATGGTGAGGACGACTTCCGCGTCTGTACCGCTGCGGGGATCACCCTCGAAGATCCGCTCGACGAAAGTTGCGCCTTCGTCTCTCCGGCTCCGGAGGCGTGGCGCGGACGCTTCTGCAAGGACTGCGACAAAGACATCATCAAGGCGTTGAAGGCGAATGGCAAGCTGGTGCACCAGGGGACAATCGTCCACTCCTATCCCTTCTGCGACCGCACGGACACGCCCCTCATCTACCGGGCGATCGACGCTTGGTACGTCCGCGTCGAAGACCTCCACGAACGCCTGACCGCGAACAACGCGACCGTCCACTGGCAACCCGAAGCCGTCGGCTCCAACCGCTTCGGCAACTGGCTTCGCGACGCGAAGGACTGGAACATCTCCCGCAACCGCTTCTGGGGTTCGTGCCTGCCCGTGTGGATTAACGACGCCGACCCCGCGGACATGATCTGCGTCGGCTCCGTGGCGGAGCTGGAGGAGCTTTCCGGCGAGAAGGTTACAGACCTCCACAAGCACTTCATCGATAAGATCGTGATCCGGCGCGAGGGCAAGACCTACCATCGCACGCCCGAGGTGCTGGACTGCTGGTTCGAGTCCGGCTCCATGCCCTACGCCCAGCAGCACTTCCCCTTCTCTGGAAAGGAACTGGAGAGCTTCTTCCCTGCCGACTTCATCGCCGAAGGTTTGGATCAAACGCGGGGCTGGTTCTACACCCTCCTCGTCCTGGGCACCCTCCTCTTCGGGAAGGCACCCTATAAGAACGTGATTGTGAACGGACTCGTTCTCGCCGAGGACGGCAAGAAGATGTCCAAGCGGTTGAAGAACTATCCCGATCCGCGCAAGGTCATCGACACCTTCGGCGCGGACGCCCTCCGGCTTTACCTGATCAACTCGCCCGTGGTGCGCGCCGAGAACCTCCGCTTCTCCGAGAACGGCGTCAAGCAGCTCCTGCGCGACCTGCTCATCCCGTGGTGGAACGCCTACAGCTTCTTCGTCACCTACGCGAACGCCGATGGCTTCGCCGAGGACGAGGTCTCGCGCCCCACCTCTCCGAACGTGCTCGACCGTTGGATCATCTCCTCCATGGAGACGCTCATTGCGGACGTTACCTCCGCGATGGACACCTACGACCTCCAGAAGGCAGTGCGCCCCCTCGTTGCCTTCGTCGACGCCCTCACCAATTGGTACATCCGCCGTTCGCGCCGGCGTTTCTGGAAGAGCGAGGACGATGCGGACAAGCGGTGCGCTTACCGCACATTGCGCTACGTCCTCGTCCAACTCTCCAAGGTCGCCGCGCCCTTCTGCCCCTTCATCAGCGAGCAGATTTTCCGCAACCTGCGTGGCGTGAGCGACCCCGAGAGCGTGCACCTCTGCGACTTCCCGGGCGCGGAATCCTCCGCCCGCGACCTCGCCCTCGAAAAGGACATGGCGCTCGTCCAGTGCGTCGTGAGCTTGGGGCGTCAACTGCGCACGGATAAAGACCTCAAGGTGCGCCAGCCTCTCTCCAAGCTCTACGTCGTAAGCGCGAATCCTGCCACGCGCTCCGCGCTCGCCACGTACACGCCTATTATTAAGGAAGAGCTGAACGTTAAGGACGTCGCCTTCAGCGATGACGAAGCGAAGCTCGCCGTGCTCTCCTTGAAGGCGGACTTCAAACGCCTTGGCCCCCGCTTCGGCGCGAACATGAAAGCCGTGGCAGCCTCCATCGCGAACCTCTCCCAGGAGCAAGCCTCCGCCCTTGCGCGGGGTGAGACATTGTCGCTCGATGTTCTCGGGAAGCAGGAGCCTCTAACCCCGCAGGATGTAGTCATCCGGCGCGAACCGCGAGAGGGACTCGTTGTGGCAGCGGAAGGTGACATCGTAGTCGCCCTTGAGACCACTCTCTCCGCTTCACTCGTCGCCGAAGGGCTGATGCGCGAATTCATCTCGCGTATTCAATCCCTGCGCAAAGAGGCGGATCTTGAGATCACCCAGCGCATAGATATCTCCGTAACGGCGGATGACGAAGTGGTCGCCGCGCTCGAAGCCTGGCAGGATACGATCCTCGAGGAAGTCCAGGGCGATGCGCTCCTCTTCGGCGAAGTCGTCGGAGACCCCATCGACCTGAACGGACACGAGGTGCGCGTGGCGATTGACGCCAAGTAACCGCGCCACCGCGTTCCCCTCGCCAAGAAACGAACCCGCTCTTCATCGGAGCGGGTTCTTCTTTTTTGTGTGCTCTCTTAGAAGCTCAACCCCAGGAGCCACAACCCGATCGGCACGGTGAGCACGCAGAGCAGGTGCGTATTGAGAATCATCGCGGAGACGAAGGGAATGTCTCCGCCGTACACCTCCGCCATCGAGACGCCGACCATCGCGCCGGGCATGAGGGCAATCAGTCCGAAGACCATGCGTTGCTCGAGCGTGAGGGGCAGGAAGTAAAGGAGCGTCAGGACGATTGCGGGAATCAGGATCATCCGGCAGAACGCCGTCGCCAGCTGGAGCGGAGTGAGCAGACCCTTGATGTCGAGTTGCCCCAACCGCATCCCGCAGACAATCGCACTCGTTGGGATGGTTGCCCCGCCGAGGTAGGTGTAGAGCGTGTTTAGGGATACCCGCACGGGGAGCACGTCGTTCAGGTGCGCGGGCGTAATCCCCAGGAAGTGGAAGCAGATGAGCGCGACGATTGCCGCCATGAGTGCCAAGACCGGCGGCTTGAGGAGCAGGTCGGGCAACGCCCGGAGGTTGACGTGACGCCCCGTGAACGTCCGGAATCCGAGCGTCCACATCAGCGTGTCCGAGCCGATGGTTGTGAGCGCGACCATTGCCACGCCTCGCTCGCCCAGCGACGTCCCTGCGATAATCATAATCGGCAGGAACGAGTAGTTGTTCGTGGTGCACGCGAAGTGGAACGCCCGGCGCGTGGGTGCCCGGAAGTGGCGCACCGCAAAACGTTTTAAGAACCACCCCACGCACCAGCCGACACCCATGATTCCTGCTGCCCCGAGCGGGAGGATCCAGTTTTCGGCGATCTTTTCGAGGGTGTAGTTGCGCAGAATGGCGGAGAAGAGGAGCGAGGGGTAGAAGACGCGAATCAGAAGCTTGGAGAGATGGGTTGAGAAATCATCTGGGAACCAATGCCACTTGGTCGCCACCACGCCCACGCCAATCATGGCGAAAATCGCCAGAATCTGTATTGCAATCCCGAACATG
This sequence comes from Agathobacter rectalis, assembly GCA_963608725.1. Classification (GTDB taxonomy): domain Bacteria; phylum Verrucomicrobiota; class Kiritimatiellia; order RFP12; family DVOR01; genus Spyradenecus. The sequence goes on from CAVDHG010000102.1 coordinate 5,825, forward strand.
CTCTTTTGCGCCTTTTAATGAGCCGAAGAGTCTACCACATTCCCCACCCCCCCCGCCCACGCACTCCTCTAAACGCGAACCTCCTCCGCCTTTTCTTAACATCACTCCTTCCGCGGAAACGCCTCTACTCCCGCCTCGCCCTCATCTTCCCCTCCCGCGACAAAACCCACTAACCCTTCCCATTAGAAACGATTTCCGGAATACCATCAGCCCTACAGCACGTCTATCCGGTCATGGGGCTCATCCTACTGTATTTCACCCTACCTTTTTGAAGGCAGAGAGGCAAAAACAAGAAGCTCCCCCGCAAAAAACGTGATCCTCCACTTCCATGCCTTCCGCATATGTTTACTCTCCACCAAAGAGTGCTCTCGAAAGTACGCCCCTCTGTTCGCCTTATCCTTGCCTCTTGCGTTTTTGTTCGTTTTCAGACACCACCTGTTTAATCCACAGTGAGTCCTCCCTCGTAAGCGGACGCGCATCTAACTCCTTATGAAGGAAAGAATTGATCAACTGCGTAATCGTTACCTTACGCTCCAAAGCCACCGCCCGTAGTCGCGCCATCAGCTCCACAGGCACGCGTACAAACGCGACCACCTTATTTACATCCGGCATATTTGCCATCCGAGTTCTCCTTTCAACAAGCTACACTATAACAGGTTGCTTGCGCCTCCGTCAGCTCCAGTTTAGTGTAGGGGTTATCTGGCTCGTTATTACGCTTTCCTCCGATTCTCTCTCTGCGATTCTAATACTTCATGGATTGCCTTATAATCCTCGTCAGAGAGGACAACATCCTTCAACCCCTCATGCAAAATCGCTGACGCAATCTTTGCTTTCTAGGCTTTCTGTTCCCGCGAGAGCTTCTTGAGACGCTGGACATCCTTAACGGAGACCTGCATGCTCACCTGACTCTTCTTGATGCCCGGCATATTCGCCATGTATTACACCTTTCGTTAATAGCATTAGAACGGCAGGATGGTTACCCCTAACCAGAAACTCCGGTGAGCGCGGTTTCTTTCATTGCCAACCCCTCTCCTTTTTACGGGTCTCAATAAGTTCCGCAATCGTACGAAGGTCTTCTGCGTCAAGTTCAACGTTCGCAACGCCATCACGCAAGAGCATCGTGGCACAAACTGACCTCGAAACCCCACATGTGTCGGCTAGCTTTTCAAGCTTAATCCGAGTCTCAATACTGCACTGTACAGTAATGAGGTCTTTGTTAATGTCCGGCATATTCGCCATCGTTTTCTCCTTTTGTCAACGATACTCTAGTACCAAGATCACATAAACCACTCTCTCCCACAACTTCGGACACCTTAACGGTTCCGCTTGCGCTTCTGTTCATTCTTCAGCACTTCCTGCTGTATTCATGCGTAATCCTCTTCGCAAAGGTCAATATGAGCAAGCTCCTCATGAAGGAGGGAATTCACTAACTGCGAAACCGACATCTTCCGTCGCATCGCAAGCTTCCGAAGGCGCGCCAAAAACTCCAGCGGGAGCTGAATCGAGCGTATCACCTTATTCACATCTGGCATATTCGCCATCACTCCCTCCTTTCAACAGACTACACTATAGCAGGTTGTATCACCCTTTGCAGGTATCTTAAACTCCCTCTAAACTCTCCGGAATCTTTCGCCCAAAATCCCGCATCTACATATTCCCCCAGCCAACCCATCCCCGCAACCGAGTTCGAGGTGTCTCCGC
>CAVDHG010000103.1:0-7512 GCA_963608725.1 Agathobacter rectalis
TTTCGGTGATGTTCTCGCGTAAGCCCAGCCTGCGGGAGGTGCTCTTCGCCCTCGGTATGCTCTCCCCGGTGGCGCATAAACTTCCTCGGTTTCGGCGGTGGCTCCTGCGTGTCCGCGGGCGTGATAACCAAGAGGAGGAATGTCTCCGCGGGGGCACCATCGTATGAAGCGCAAGGTCAGGGTCTTCCTCGGGGCTTTCCTCAACTATACCAACGCGCAGAACCTGAACTGCCTTGCTCTGGCGAAGCACCTGGATAAGACGAAGTATGAGGTCTTATCCATGATCGGGTATAGCGGGACGCTCAAGGTCGAGCAGATCCCAGGCGTGCGCTACTTGAAGATCCGCTATCCTGCCAGGATCTGGAGGCTGATTTGCTTCTTCCGGGGGATTTGGTGGTGCGACGTGGCGTATCTCCCCAAGCCGGAGAATTGGCGAGCGTGCGCATGGATGATGCGCGTTTTCCGGCGTCCGGGGTTCAAGACGGTGGAAGGGGTGCTCAATCCTCTGAATTACGCGAAGAGCTACGCGGGGATGTCGCACGAAGAGCTTGCCCGCTTCTTCACCTCCGCCGGAAAGGTCTACTCCATCACGCGGGCGATGCAGCGCTTCAATGAGCAGGAGGTGGGGCTAAAGACGGAAGAGAAGGTGCTTTATCTCGGGGTGGAGAGTAGCTTCTTCCGGAATGAGGAGAAGCGGACGCAGTTGAGCGACGTCTGCTTCATTGGGTCAGACCTCTTCATGAAGGGCTTCTGGGATGTCCTTGAGTTGGCGAAGCGATTCCCGCAGTTGCGGTTTCACGTGGTTGGGTCAGGGCTAGGAAAGGGAGACCCGAAGGAGGAGGTTGCGCGCAGGGGGCTGGCGAATGTGCAGTGCCACGGCTCGATACCGCATGAAGAGCTGAAGGAGCTCCTGCGTAAGGTGCAGCTCCACGTGTTCCCCTCGCGGGCAGAGGGGTTCCCGAAGGTGATCTTGGAGTGCGCAGCAGCAGGGGTGCCTTCGCTTCTGTATGCGGATTACGGAGCCGAGGAGTGGATTGAGCAGGGGAAGAATGGGTTCGTGGTAGGGACGGTGGACGAAATGGCGGGTGTGCTTGCGGACCTCTTGGCGCACCCGGAGAAGATGGAGCCCCTTGCCGAGCAGGCGCGGGAGCTTGCCGGGCGGTTCGATTGGGGAGCACTTATTAAAGACTGGGAAGAGGTCTTAGATGCCTTGGCGCAGAAGGGCGACCGGGCGCGTTAAGACGAGAGAGCACTTCTTATTGTATACTGAAGTTATGCGCGTTGCTTTCTTTCAGCCCTTTGCGTTTAACCGCTCGCCCCAGCGGACGAATCCTTTCTTGGATCCGCTGATAGCGGTCTGCGAGGAGCATGGGATTGAGTGGAAGATCTTCGAAAGTGCGCCGAAGTGTTCGCCCTCAGGGTATAAGAATATAAGATCGTCCTGGAAGTTAACGCTTTCGGAGATTCTGGGGTTCCGCTTGATAAAGTGGTTTCACCTGCCCGAGCCTTTTGTGTGGCGCGTGATGGGGGCGTTGGTGAACTTGGTAACGTGGGGAGAGTTCCGGGCGGATATTTGCTTTGTCTCGGCGCAAGTGGACCTTCCGCCGTTGCAGGGGGTTAATCCGCACGGACGCCTTGTTGACGTGCAGCATGGCGTCATCTATTCTCGGCACTCGGGGTACTTTGATCAGGAGCAACGGTTGCGGGCAGGGCTTCGGGTTATGCCCCGCGTGGAGTTTTGGCTGTACGGCGAAGGGTATCGGCAGTGCTTCTTCCGGAATGCGCAGAACGCCGAGAGCTTGGTCGGCAGGGTTGCGATTGTGGGGGATCTGCTCGGGGTGTCCAGAAGTAAAGCCTTGGAAACCCAGAAATCGAGGAAGAAGGATGCGCTGGTCTTCTCTCTGCAATTCACCGACTCGCTCTCGCGGAAACAACTGAATGCGTTCCTGGAGGATATTCTTGAGATTCTGGGCAAGATGGAGCAGGCGCACCTGAACGAGCGGTATCGCATCTTGTTGAAGCATCATCCGCGGTTCGGGAACTGCTTCGACCTCTCGGAGATCGCTCGGCGTTTCCCGTGGGCGGAGATTAGCGAGGAGCAGACGGTAGACTTGATCGCCCGGGCGTGTTATCACATTACCGCGCATTCAACGACAGCCTTTGAGTATGCGGCTGCCGGAGTGCCTACGCTCTTCTTTGGAGACCCCCTTAACCCGGAGTGGCAGGAGGTCTTTTATAAGGAATACGAGTATCCGCTGTTCGGCGGGTGGGATACGATGTGCGCTGCGTTGGAATCCGGCGAGGAGATGGCACGGCAGTCCAAGATTGTTGAGGCGTGGCAACGGCGGTTCTATCACCCCTTCAGTGCCGAACATGCCTGGGAGCTGATGACTCACCCCCTGAATCGAACAAAAGGAGAAAACGATGCGTAGGATTGCGTATATCCCGGCTCGCGGGGGATCAAAGGGAATCCCCAGGAAGAATATCAAGGATTTGTGCGGGAAGCCACTCATCGCTTATACCATTGAAGCCGCACTCGAGACGGGGCTCTTTGACGTTGTCTTCGTTTCGACGGACTCGGCGGAGATCGCGGGCGTTGCCAAGCAGTACGGAGCGCAGGTGCCCTTCTTGCGGTATGCCGAGGTGGCGCAGGACACGACGAAGACGATTGACACCGTCTGCTCTGACGTGGCGCGGATGCGTAACTTGGGGTGGGAGTTCGATACTTTCGTGCTTCTGCAGGCAACGTCGCCCCTCCGCCGGGCAAAGGATATCGCCGGCGCGGTGGCGCGATTCGAGGGTTGCAACGGGGGGGGGTAGTCAGCCTTTCTCCGGTCTCAGAGCACCCGGTCTTGATGCGGTCGATGAGCGTGACCGGGGAGCTTACGCGTGTGCTCAACTGTTCCAGCACGGTGAGGAGGCAGGACTTGCCTCCGTTTTACCGCGTCAATGGCGCGATTTACGTCAATGCGTGGGGCGAGCTGAATCCGGAACTGAGCTTGAACGACAATCCTATCGGGTACGTTATAGCCGAGGAGGATGCCGTGGACATCGATACGATCGCCGATTTTACGCATGCCGAAGAACTTCTAAAAACCAAGATGTAACGCGGGCAGGATATACGCAACTGTCTAGCGTTGCGTATACACGAAAGGGTGATCGTTAATGAATGCCACTGCCTCAAACGTTGCCGTGCTCATGACTGCTAAGGGGACGTCTTCCCTCGCCAGGAAGAATCTCCTGCCTGTCCTTGGAAAACCGCTTATCTGGTATCCCTCAACGGTTGCTCGGCGTTGTCCGCAAGTGTCGCGATATTATGTGAGTAGTGACTCGGACGAAATCTTGCACGTTTGCGGGGAGCTTGGCTATGCGCCGATTCGTCGCCCCGCAGAGCTAGCCCGAGCGGAGAGTAAGCACGTGGACGCCATTATTCACGCGCTGAATTACATGCAGGGGGAGGACGGGGGCTTTGTCCCGGACATTCTCATTGTCCTCTTGGGGAACACGGTCTTTCTCAAGGAAGAGTGGCTCTCCCAGGCGATAGCGTGGCTTGAGGAAGATAAATCGCTCTCTTGCGTGGCAGCCGTCTACCAGGAGCAGGACAAGCACCCCTATCGCGCTCGGAGGGTCGATGAGTCGGGCTGCCTCGTGCCGTGGTTCGATTTCTCTAATGCCACGATTTCTACCAATCGCCAAGAGCTCCCGGCGAATTATTTCTTCAGTCACAACTTCTGGGCGATCCGCCTTTCGAATGGTGCGTTGCCCGCCAGCGGTTATCCCCCTTGGACGTTCATGGGAAACCGCGTCAAGCCTCTTGTGATTGACGAGGGCTTCGACGTGCACGAGATCGAAGACCTCGCACGCTGTGAAGCCTGGGTGCGACAGAACCTGACGCTGTAGCCCCAAGGGGCGAACGAATACGGCGAAGCCGGCGGTTCTTGAACGTGTTCGCTCGGTGCCGATGCGCTTCTTTTAAGCTTCCGTAGTTTATGGTAGTATTAAAATGTAAGTCGTTGGTATTGAGAATCGAGGTCTCCGGCTTTTGAGCGAACGCCCGATCTATTTGATTGTAACGCCCTTTTTCCCGAGCGCGGACTGCGTCTACGGGTCGTATTGCTATGACTTTGCGCGTGCTTTGATGCGCGAGGGGACGTATGATGTCCGCGTCTTTGTCCCCGGGCGCGGGGCGGACTACGACTATCAAGGGGTGCACGTCTACCGCTTCCCGATTACGGTGTTGCCGAGTGCGGTATTCCCCTTTCTCTTTGCGCGTAGGAACAAGCGCGTATTCTTAGCGAGGCTGGAGGCGGTTGGGATTCCCCTGCATCGCGTGGCAATCTGTCATGGACACACCGCTGTGTTCGGGATCTACCCTCTGGCGGTTAAGGAAAAGAATCCGCAATGCCTTACGCTCCTGCATCATCACGACAACGCCTCGTTCGGCTTGAATAATGGACGCCTCCGGCACGTGTGGCCCCACAAGGTTATCAACGCCTTTCTGCTTCGCCAGATGCATGAGCAAATAGATGTACACGTCTTTATTAGTCGCCTTTCGGAATACAGTTTCCGGAAGTTCCCGGATACAACGTGGTCTTGTTACGCGGAGTATCGCCGTCAGGGGCGAGGCTTAGGTTGGTTCCGGAGCGTGCGTGTTAAGCACAGCATCGTCCTGCATAATGGCATTGATGCAAAGCTCTTTCATCGTGAAGACGCCGAGAAGAAGCCGGGATTTAGAATCGGGTGCGTGGCAAACTTCAATGAAGGCAAGTCTCAAATTGATTTACTCCGCGCCGTTGTGTGCCTGAAGGAGACTTTTCCCACGATTGAGGTTCGCTTTCTGGGGTGTGGTCCCAATCGGGAGAAGTGCCGGAGGTATGCCAAGAGACACCACCTAAACGTAACCTTTTTAGATAAGCTTGAGCATACGCAGTTGCCGACCTTCTACCGCGATTTGGATCTCTTTGTCCTGCCAACGTATTGGGAGGGCTTCGGGTGCGTATTTACGGAAGCCTGGGCGATGGGCGTGCCCTTTATAACAACCACGCAGGCAGGCATCGTAGATCTCCTCCCGGAGAAGGAGCAGGCGTTCTGGCTTATCCCCCCGCGAGACGTGGATGCCCTGGCAGAGCGCATCGCTCGATTCTTTCGCGAGAGACCGGCGCAAACGCTCCTCATGCCTATCGATTGGGATAATCTCCTGGTGCCTTTCTTGCAGGAGCTGGCGCGACTCCGCGATCATCATTCGGAGCCTGTGCCTACCGGAGAGGCGACCCCGGGCAACTAGTCTCCGCGCACTTTAGATTGAGCATACGATGAAGATTGTCTTCCTAACGAATGTTATCTCGCCTCACCAGGTGCCACTGGCGCGGGAGATTGTCGCTCGGGTCGGGGAGGGGAACTACCACTACGTGCACACCGACCCTCTTGAGCCTGAACGGGTTAAGATGGGTTGGGGCGGAGATGATGAGCCGTGGTGCCTCCAAGGCGACGCCACGCACCCCGTGTTCAAGGAGGCGGACGTCGTCTTCTCGGGTCTCCGGGAGTTAGAACTCTTTGAGGAGAGCCTCGCAAGCGGGAAGGTCGTCCTCTACACCGCCGAACGCTGGTTCAAACCCCCGCTGGGGATCCTCCGCCTGCTCGTGCCGAGCTACTTCCGGATGGCGCGTCGCTTCATCAAGCTTTTCCGCAACCCCAACTTCTACTACTTCCCCTCGGGCATCCACGCAGCGCGGGATATGCTCCGCCTTGTCGGGCTTTTCCGGGGCGACCTGCGCTGTCTCTTCCGCGCACCTGCTGCGCTCTTTGAACCCGTGCCGTGCGGGCGCATCGTGCCTAACACGCGTTCGAGACGGCGTGCGCTTCCTGCGCAATTGCGTGCGTTCCTGCGCAAGTTTGGCTTTGCGCGTCTGCCGGAGGTACTGCCTTCGGATCTTCCTCCCGAGCGAGGCATCTGGGCGCACCTGCGCATCTGGGGTTACTTCGTTGCTCCGGGGCGTGGGGGAGGGGGGCGCTCGCTTCCAATCCAACATCCGCCCGGGGTGCTTTGGGTCGGGCGGATGTTGGATTGGAAGCGAGCGGGGGATCTGGTGCGGGCGTGTCGCCCGCACCCGGATTTGAAGCGAGCGGGAATCTCATTAGACCTCTATGGACACGGTCCCATGGAGCCGGAACTCCGGCTTCTGGCGGAGGGCGCGGAGAATATCCGCTTCCACGACTTTGTCCCCGTGGCGCAGGTGCGCGACCTTATGCGAGCGCACGACGTCTATGTCCTGCCCTCGAACGCCTATGAAGGATGGGGAGCTGTGGTTTCGGAAGCACTGGAGGAGGGGATGCAGGTCTTTGCCTCTGCCGAATCCGGTGCTGGCGCAACCCTTCTCCCGCCTTCCAACCTCTTCCGCGCTGGCGACGTAGCTCGCCTTGCAAAACTCCTTCAAGCAGAGTCTCTTCCTCGCCCTTCTATTGGTGCCTGGTCAGCCTCCGGCGCCGCGAATGCCCTTTTGGCTTTCCTCAATAAAAGAACCAACGCATGAATATCCTTAAACATCTCCTCCTTGCAACGACTGCCAGCCTTGAACGGTCTCAGGCGAGTAAGATTCTCTTCTGGCATGACACGCCTCCTGAGCTATTCTTTTCGCAGATTGAAGCCATCGAGTCGATGCCGGGGTGGTGCATTGTAGATGCGATTACTCGCCCCCAGGGTGAAGTCCAGGTTTGCTTTGATGATGGGTTGCGTCCTCTGTTGTGGGATCAGCGGGACTTCTTTTTGCGTCGGAAATGGCGTCCAACGGTCTTTCTTGCCGTGGAGCTTATTGGGAAGCCGGGGTATCTGACGCGGGAAGAGATACTTGAACTCCAACAGCGCGGATTTATCTTCCAGGGGCACGGATGGAGCCATCGCGTGCTGACGTCCTTTCACGGAGAAGATCTCAAGCATGAACTCGTGGATTCTCGACACGTCCTTGAGGAACTGCTTGGGCGTCCGGTGGAGGAGATCTGTTTCCCGATTGGACGTTTCTCGGACGAGGTGCTAACGGCTTGCCGTTCTGCGGGATATACGAAAATGTACGCCTCAATCCCGGGGAACGCTATGGATGAACTCTTCCCCGGCGTGGTGCGGCGTGTTCATGTCCAGCATTATGCCCCTCAGGAGATTCGAGCCGTGCTTCGGGGGGGACTGACGCCATTTGCGTGGTACTACCGCCATAAACACTTTAAGCACAACAAAATATAGCGTTTACTCCGGCATTTCCGTAATCTCCGCATCCGCTTTCACTTAATCTCTTGTATTCTTTCCTCTTTTTAAGGAGCTTTTTCCCCGGAAAAGGCTCTTTTCTTTTCCCACCCCCGCAACCGCGTTCGGGTTGTCTCCGCACCGCGTTCGGGTCAATCTCGGTGCGGAGACCGGGGAAACTCGGTTCAAGGGGGATAAAAAAGGGAATCTCTACCTTTTTGGTAAAGATAGGGAAAAGGGGGGTGTCCGCACCGCGATCGAGGTGAGTCCGGTTCGCGTTT
>CAVDHG010000104.1:0-7455 GCA_963608725.1 Agathobacter rectalis
TTACCCCAAACGCGAACCGACCTCGCCCCGATCGCGGTTCGGACACCCCGGTTTTTTGGGAAAGGCGTTTGTTTTGAGAATGGGGAATAGGGTGGGAAAGGCTGGAATAGCGGGGTTTGGTTGGGGTTTGTGCGAGAAGGCGTGATTGAGAATGGACGGGGAGGAAAAGGGCGAATTATCAAGAAGTTGAGAATGGTTTGGGGTTTTGAGGGCGTATTCTCAAGCGGTTTGATAACGGCGTTTTGTCCACAGTGTCCATGATGCCCACGGTTGGCTTCAAGTGCTCGCTCGGGTGTGGGATGATGGGGGCGTTCTTGCGGGGAAAAGTCCCTGCGCCGGTGAAGCCCCGCGCCGGCTCCTGGAAAGGCGGGGCGTTTTTGAATTGGAGATGCGAATGACGGTTCGCGAGATTGTGTTGGCGCGTGGGGCGTTGCGTGCGCTTTCTGGCGCGGGCTCTTCGGGTCTTGGCGCGGACGCGCTTGCCGAGCATGCCGGGACGTTCGCCGAGACGATTCTAAGCCATCTGGAGCGCACCTGGCTGGAGCGAACGTTGCTCTCGCGTGGCTGGGCTGAACGCTGGACCGACCCGCTAACGGGCAATGCGCGCCTGACGCTCACCGAGCGCGGTCACCTGGCACTGGGGGCACTGTGACCGAGGTCGATCCCAACACTTTGGGCGAGACGGCGCGTGCGCTACTCTGGGTGATCGGTGCTCTGCTTGCCGGCGGTGGCGGTTACTTCCTCGGCAACAAACGCAAAGTCCAGCTCGAACCCAACCGCGTCGAGGTCGCGCCCGACGTGCTCACGCAGCTTCGCGCCGAGCTTGAGGCGCACATTGCCGACGATAAGAAGTCCTACGGCACCCTCTCCCTGCGCCTCTCCGCCACCGAGAAGGACGTCGCCGAAATCAAAGGTCAGCTCCCGCACATCAACCAGTCCCTCAACCGCATCGAGGGCAAGATCGACACCCTCATGGGGAAGGGGCATCGATGAACGAAACCGCCCGCAAACGCCGTGCCGACGCTTGGGACGCCGCCCTCTCCGAGTCCCAACGCTGGGAAGCCTACGAAAAATCCAAAGGCGTTACCTGGATGGCTTTCGCCGACTTCGTCGAAGCCGAGTTTGGCATTCGCCCTTCCAAAAACGCCATCTATTCTTGGCAGGCACACATGCGCCGCCAAGAGGGGGCACACCGCCTGGAGCGCGCCATCGCCGCCCGCCAGGAACTGCGCGGTCTGGCAGATACCGCAGCCCTCGACGCCCAAACGGCAGATGCCTACATGGCCCTCGCCAATGACGCCATCCTCTCGGGCGACCCCGAAAAAGCTTCCCGCATCGTCGCTTCCGCCGTGCAGATCCACGCCGCGAGCGTCCGCCTGCAAGAGCAACGCCAGCACGCCGAGCGTCTCAAACTCCAAGCCCGCACCCTCGACCTCCGCCGCGAACAGTTCGAAGCTGCGGAGCGTCGCCTTGGCGCCGCCACCGCCGCCGTGCAGGATACCTCACTCTCCGAAAGCGAACGCCTCGCCAAAATCCGCGCCATCTTCGGATTGAAATGAAAGCCCCTCAGAGCGTCCTCGACTCCATTCTCCTGCCCTACCAGCTCCGCTGGGTGCAGGATGCGAGCCGTTTTAAGATCGCGCTCTGGGCTCGCCAGACCGGCAAATCCTTCGCCACCGCCGCCGAAACCGTCCTCCACTGCGCCCTCCACCCCGGCACCCTCTGGGTCGTGCTCTCCGCCGGCGAAAGGCAAGCCATCGAATGGATGCGCAAGGCTCGCCAATGGGCACAGGTCGTCCAGCTCGCCCTCGAAGCCTACGACGAAACGCGCCCTGGCTCCGAGGCGGTCATGACCCGCGCCGAAATTGCCTTTGCCAATAAAAGCCGCATCCTCGCCATCCCCGCAAACCCCGATACCGCCCGCGGTTACTCTGCCAACCTCGTGCTCGATGAGTTCGCCATCCACGAGAAGCCCTGGGATATTTGGGCGGCGATCTACCCCTCCATCACCAATCCGCTCAGCGGTCAAAAGCTCCTACGCGTCGTCTCCACCCCCAAAGGCATGGGCAACAAGTTCGCCGACCTCTGGTTTAAGAATGACGCCTATTCGAAACATAAGGTTACCCTCCCCGAAGCCGTCGCCCAAGGTCTCGGCGTCAACCTCGAAGAACTGCGCGCCGGCGTCGACGACCCCGACATCTGGGCGCAGGAATTCCTCTGCGAATTCATCGACTCCTCCTCCGTCCTCTTGCCCTACGATCTCATCGCAAAGTGCGAGGTGCCCGAGCTCACCCTCTCGGGCGTCCCCGAAAGTGCCCCCTTATATATCGGGATGGATATCGGGCGCAGTAAAGATCTCTCCGTCATCCACGTCGGCGCAAAGGTGGGCGACGTTACCCACCTCGTGCGCACTGAAGTGCTCCGCAATAAACCCTTCGCTGAACAGCTCCGCATCCTCTGCTCAATCGCCCGCGATGAACGCGTCCGCCGCGTCGCTATCGATGCCACCGGCATCGGTGCCATGCTCGCCGAGGAAGCCCGTCGCGCCCTCGGAAGCAAGGTCGAAGGCGTCGTCTTCAACGTCAAAACCAAGGGCGAACTCTACGCCTCCCTCCGGCGTGCCTTCGAAGATAAAACCGTGCGTATCCCCGCCACGCGGGACCTGCGCGAAGATCTCCACGCCCTCCGGCGCAATGTCTCCTCTTCCGGCTCCATCACCTATGCCGCCCCGCACACCGAGGGCGGTCACTCCGACCGCGCAGCAGCCCTCGCTCTTCTGCTTCACGCCGCCAATCGTCGCGGTGCCTTCTTCCTTCCCCGCCCCTTCACCCGCATGAGGAGCTTCTTCGATGCCACCGATTAAAAAGTCCGCGCCCAATACTAAAGCCCCCGCTCGCCCCCTCCCCACTACCCTCAGCTCCCGCGCCGACCGCCTCGCCACCGCTTGGCTCGAAAGTTATAACCCCCTGCGCGGTCTTTCTCTGCGCACCGCGCAAGGCATCTTCGACGCTGCCCGCCGAGGCAACGATGTCCGCCTCCAGTGGCTCTACGAAAACATCGAGCAGTCCGACCCCACCCTCATGATCTGCGCCGAGCGCAGAGCCTCCGCCCTCATCGATCTCTCCTGGCTTATCCGCCCCAAGGCTTCATCCCGCACCCGCGGCTTCGATGAAGCTCTCGCCCGCGAGCAGGTCGCTTTCCTTGAGCAAGCCTATGGCACTGCCGAGGAGGCAAACCTCGTCCCCACCATCGAGCACCTCGCTAAGGCTTTCTTCCGGGGGCACGCCCACGCCCGCGCCCTCTTCTCCTCCGATGGTCTCTCCCTGCGCGGCTTCGACCTCCTCAACGCTTGGAACGTTTGCCGAGACGTCGTCTCCGGGCAATGGTTCTGGAATCCTTCGGCATCCGAATCGCTCGATTTCTCCTCCCTCGCCCCCGTGCCCCCCGGCGAACTCTGCACCCTCGTGCGCACCCGCCATATCGATTACCCCGCCCTCGCGATCTACCTGCGCAATAACCTCGGCGAAAAAGCCTGGGGCAAATTCCTCGAAAGGTATGGCATCCCGCCGGTCATTATCACCATGCCCCCCGATGTTGATCCGGCGCAGGTCGAAGTCTATTGCGACCGCGCTGCCCGCGTGGCAGATGGCGGATCCGGTGCACTTCCCGCCGGCTCCACCGTCTCCTACGCCACCGAAGCGCGTGGCACCAATCCCTTTGCCGAATTCCTCGATCATCAGCAGAAGCTCATCGTGCTCATGGCAACCGGTGGCATGCTCACGAGTCTCACCGGCTCGACCGGTATCGGTCAGGGGGCAACCTCCGCCCATGAGGAAACCTGGCGCACGATTGTTCGGCGCGATGCTGCCGCCGTCGCCACCGTCCTCAATCGCTCCGTCTCCAACGCCCTTCTCTCCCGCGCCTTCCCCGGCAAGCCCCACCTCGCCGCCTTCGATTTCGAAACCGAGCCACCGCCCTCCGCAAGCGACGTCTTTGCCCTCGCTGCGCAAGCCGTGCAAGCCGGCTACCAAATCGCCAAAGAAGACCTCGAAGAGCGCACCGGCTTTTCCCTCCAAAGCGTCCAAGCTCCCCAATCCCTCGAAAGCTCCTCCTCCGCTCACCCGAGCTGGAGCCTTCTCGGAAATTCCACCTGCTCCGCCTTTGAGACCCAAAGCTCCGTCAAAAATAAGGCACCCGATTCCTTAAAGCGTCTCCGGCGTCTTGCAAGTGCCTTGCAAGACGAGCTTAGCCCCGCTGCAGAAGCCTTGCAGGCGTTCCTCGAAGCTCCCACCCAAGCCGAAGCCCAAGCCCTCGCTTCCCGGCTCCCGGAGCTCCTCGAAGCCGACCCCGAAACCGCCGCCATCCTCGAAGCCGAGCTTGCCCGTGCCTTCCAAGACGCCCTCGGGGAGCCTTCCCCCATCGCGAATAGCGAGCACTGCCCAGACTGTGGTCGTTGGCTCACGGGAAACGGTTCCTGCCCCGACTGTCAAGGTGCCGACGAAGCGGCTAAACAGGGAAACAATCCAGACTCCGCCGAGGTACAAGCAGCCGAAGTCGGCAAAGGTAAAGAAGCCCTCGCCAAATGCCTAAAGGAAAAACGGGATGTCTACGACGCCCTCGCCAGAAGCGACCTCGGCACCATTTCTTTTCTCTATGACTTCCATGATAAAGGAATAACGCACTTCCTACATCGGAAAGAGACACTTGAAGAACTCCCAAAAACGCTCATCTATGGCACACTTGGAGGTGCTTATCAAGGCGGAGAAAAACGGAACATCACCTATGGTCGCTATACCGCCGTCCTTCGGCTCGATCGTGATGGAAATCGCGAAACCTGGGTGATAACAGCCTTCAGCCCAAAAGACCTCAAAGGCGACATTAAAGTAAAAAAAGAAGGAAGCCCACGGTGAACGTAGAGCATGTCCACGTACTCTACGCCTACTGCCTCATACCTACAGGTCACGCGTTATGAGGAGTGTCTAGGGCTTCCAACACCTCAGAGTAAAGCATAACCTTCGGCAAAAGGCAAGCCCTGCCCCATGAGCCTCACTCCCGTTGAACGCGCTTCTCTCCTCAATCAATGCCGGGAAATCGAAAGAGCCCTTGAGCGTTACCACCTCTGGCGAAAAGAGCGTGCCCAAGAAGAAGCTCGCCACCGCGCCCAAACTGCCCGCGGCGTGAAGAAGGCAGACGCCCTCTCCGCTCGCCTCGCTTTTCTCCGCCTCAAACTCCTGAACGATCCGCAAAGCCCCTCGACGTGAGCGGCGCTCACGGCTTCTGCGGGCTGACGCTTTGGGGCGGAGCCTGTGGCGTTTGACTATCATAGGGCACTTCGGCGAGGAGGGTGCGGAGGGCTTTATCGGCGGGGGTGTAACCGGGGGCGATGGGGAAGGGCGCAGACGCGGGGAGCGGGCGCGGGGCGCGGACTTTGCGCACGTCATAGAGCTTCCATTGCCCCGTTGGTGCGCCCGCTTTGCTCACCTCCCACGCTCTCAGGAGCGTCTTACCGGTTGCCGAAATGCCCAGCCGGTGCGGATGAACCACGCGCTCTTGCCCATGATAGTCAAACGCCACAGGTTGTCTCCCGGCTATTGCGTCTCGAATGACCTCCACCGCAGAAGCCGGAGCCACCACCGGCATGCGTTGCGCCTGCTCTGTCGGAGCGGTTGCCCCACAGACAACGACTGCTCCCACAAGCACCACCCAAACCATCACACCTATGCGCATTGTTACTCCTCCTCGCGCCGCGGTTCAGCGAAGCCAGCCATCTTTTTTATTTCGACATAAGCTTCACCAAAAGAGCCAAGATGTCCGCCAGCTGGTCGCGAAGTTTCGCCACTTCGCCCCGTAATTCCTGTGCCCATTTTGGAGGCTCATCCAAGGCAGGTGAGTTATTGTGCACATGCGCCCCCGGAGATCCAATGGCTCCATGATTGTTGGATACCGATAGACCCCGAAAAGATACAGATTCTGTAATCTTTCTCCGAAGCTTCGCGGAGAAAGGTCGCTTCCCGGATTCAACAGCCGCAATATAGGGGCGAGCCATTCCTAGCACATCCGCAAGCTCTTGGAGACAACACGACCAGCGACCCTGTACAAAGCCCTTCGCTCAACTTTTCCTGATCACCTTCAATGTATTTACTCTCTTCCGATATCATCAATATCAATACGGCGCAACAGGTCATAAACGTCGTTTAATGACTTCACAATCGGCTTTCGCCATTTCCGTAGCTGTTCTTTAATGAAGTCCATACCTTCTGCAACAACGACTTCTTCGTCAAGGTTGGATCGATAACTCTTGTCTTCCGGATGCTGAACCCTATAAATGGCTGCCAACAGTAACTCCATTAAAAATGACAACCTTTGAATAGGGACTTCCTCGCTCTGCCGCGACCAGCGGTTCCCACTATGACGAAACAGTTTCAGCGCTATTTCGTCAGAATTGTACTGAGCGCGACCCAACGAAAGGAATTTTACATCATCATAATCAATTAATCCATTCTCGCTGTTAACTCGCTGGTAGTTTGTTGCTATAATGGGCTTATGTTGTAACCACGTTGGCAACCCTTCAGCGATGACGCTAATGTCATCCTTTGTGCCAGTCGGTTCGTCTGCGAGGATGGCAGTTTCATTCCCAAATGTAATTTCATGTACAAATTGCATAACATCTGGCATTTGGGATAACAAATATTTATTCCAAGCTGTCCATGAGAAGTAATTGCTCGAGTGTCTTATGCAGCAAATTTGGATGCGGTTATTCTCAATTGTTAAGGCACCTTCTTTGGGATAGGAACGATTCGTATATGAACCCCATTTCATGGATTCGTAAGAAACTCCTTGAGCCGCCATTGCCGCGTCAAAAAATTTGGCCGCTGTGTTGCCAACGAAAATAACGCGCGTCGGGCGTAGTAACTTTACAACCTGAAGAAAGACATTCCACGACCGATAAAATTCATCGTTTGTGGGTCTTTCTTTCATTTCATGGTTGTATTGCATTGGACGTTGGATGAAGTTATAAAAGGCTAGATTCCCCCATAGTCGCTTTGCACGATCACCAAGATTACTAGTTCGCAATAATGCGCGTTCCAAGCCCTCCAGCATAGAATTGCCATAACAATGATCTATTTCTGACTCGAACATTACCTCGCGAGTGAAGTTGACATCATCAGCATAATTCTCAAGCGCTTCTTTCAGCTTTTGCGGATCATTATCATTCGCGTAATGGGATTCTGCGACAATTAGAACTTTAAGTCTAGCTTTACGATAAAAATGTCCCACCCACGGAAACCATGTCAACGGGTGTGAGTCCATAATCTTATTAAAATCTTTGTCATAAGAAGCGTCCACATAATCTCTGAAATCCATAACCGTCTCCAAATTATGCATCTGCTCGTAGCGCCGAGGATTACACACGCGGGCGGCGATCAGACAACCTCCCAATGCCCACCTTTGTTC
>CAVDHG010000105.1:0-7416 GCA_963608725.1 Agathobacter rectalis
GGGGGTTAGAGGGTGAGGTGGATGCCGAGGTAGTACATGATGCCGTCGAGGGGGTAGCCAGGGTAGTATTCGTAGTCTTGGTTAAGCAAGTTCTCAAGCGCGAGGAAGAGTTCGCCCTTCAATGGCGTAAAGGACTCCAAGGGCACGGCAAAGCGCGTGTTGACGAGTACGCCCGATTTGAGCTCGGTCAAGTTCGCCGCTTCCGATGACGTGCGCACAGAGTAGGCGTACATGTTATCGATGAACTGCCCATCCAGTGTCCACTTGAGCGCATCGCAGATTTGCCACGTTACGCCCGCCGTGGCAGTCCAGCGGGGCAGGCGCGAGACGGGGGATGTCTCAGGGTGCGTATACGTGATGCCCCCAAAGACAGAAAGGTCATCCGCCGGGCGCCAATGCGCGGAAAGCTCGACGCCCGTTGCTCGCATCCCGCCGGCGTTAATGTACCCGCGTTCAGTCCGGTCGATGCGGTTGCGGACGTCGGAGCGGAAGACGGTCGCCAGGAGATCGAGCGAATCATCCATCGCGACCTTCGCGCCGGAGGAGACGTAATTCATCGTCTCGGCGGAGAGGGTGCTCCGGGCGTAGTCGGTTGCCAGGACTCGCGTGTAGACGCCGGGATAGTGGACGCCCCGGGAGGCGGTTGCGAAGAACTGCACCTGCTCGCGCCAGTCGAGGGTGAGGGAGGCGTCGGGGGCGCACTCGCTGTTGTACTGGCTGTGGAAGTAGGCGCGGATGCCGGCGGAGGGGGTGAGAACCCAGTCGTCGGAGAGACGGAAGTCGTAGCGTGCGCCGAGGTAGGGGGAGAGGGTGGTGAGGGAGCCGTTGACCGCGAAGGGGATTCGCCCGTTGGCGAGGTTGCGGGTCTCGGATTCGCCGTTTTCGTGTGTGAGGTCGAAGCCGCCGCGGAGCCAGAGTTCGCGCCAGGGGTTCCACTCGTAGAAGTTGCGGAAGCTGAAGTTGCGCCACTGGGTGTGGGCGTTGCCGTCCATCGTGCCCATGCAGAGGTTGTCCTGCCACCAGTCAACGATGCCACGCTCGAAGGCGAGGAGGGAGTAACCGGTGAGGGCGTCGCGCTCGGTGTCGAAGCGCAGGGTGTAGAGGTCGGTCGTGAGGTCAAAGCGGTCGGTGCGGGGGGTGGGCGTGCCGATTGCGCCGGGGTCCTCGACCTGGCTCGCGGTGCGCTGGTAGACGAAGCCGAGGTGTTCGAATTCGGAGAGGTCGGTGCCCAGGCGGGCGAACGCGCTCTTAAGGGTGGAAGCGTTGTGGGCGCGAAAGCCGTCGGAGGTCTTGTAGCTGATGCCGGCGTAGGCGTCGATTGCGCCCTCCTTCGCGCCGGCGGAGAGGGAGGAGAGGATGGTGTTGTGGCGACCGTAGAGGAGGTTGAGCTCGCCCTCGTGACCTTGGGTGCGGCGACGACGCGTCTCAACGTCGATGGCAGCGAAGGTGTCGGAGTAGCGGGCGGGGTGCGGGCTCTTCTGGACGGAGATGGACTCGGCGAAATCGATGGGCATGGCGTCCATAAGCGGATGGCTCCACATGCCCGACTCGCGGGGCGCACCATCGGTGTAGAGGCGCACTTCGCCACCGGGGCGCGCCGTGCCGAGTCCGCGCACGTAGACGCTCCCGCCCTGCGCTCCGCCGTAACTGCCAATAGGCGAATAACGCGAGATCGTAACGCCCGGAACCTGACGAAGCGCGGTCTGGACGTCTTGCGCATTCAGGAGGGCAAGCTGATCGCGGGCAACGACGACGCGCTCGGCACCATCCTTCGAGACGTGCTCCATCTGCGTGACGGGGCTGGCGGTGATGGCGAGGACTGGCAAGGCAAGGACGGCGTTCGTCTCCGCCTCGGCGCCAAGCGCGAGGAGCGGGGCAACCGTGAGAGCCGAAAGGAGGGAGAGAGGAGCAGTTCGCCTTCGCATGGGGTTCGCTGTGCCTTTGGGTTGCAATGTTGGAGCGGGTGTTATGGTCTGAAGGCGCGGAGAGTCTCGACCATCTTCGCGGGTTCGCTCTCCCCGGAGACGGCAGACTCCATCGGGCACGACGCACTCCGGTCGCGGTTCAGGATCCGAGGCACGACCTTCTCGGCGGTTGCCGTAACGCCGTGCTTCTCCAGGAGCTCCTTCGCGTCCTTGCTCATCATGAGCGCATGAACGCGACGCGCCCCGCCAACGATCGCGACAGACGCCGCGGCGCGACCGATCACCTTGTCCACGACGATCGCTTCGCGCAGGCTCCCCGCATCCAGGAGCGAGAGGATGGGCTGGACGCCGCGCCCCGACTCGCGGGCGAGGATCACGCCGTCTCGCGCCGAAACCGCCGACGCGTTGCCACGGCGCACAAGCCCCGCCATCTCCGCGATGAGGTCGTCGACGTTGAAGGGGCGCACGACGCGCTGGCGGTCGAAGCCCTTGACGATCATCGCCGGCTCTGGACGAGACGGGCAGACGTGTTCGCACGCGCCGCAGCCGATGCACTTCGCCTTGTCGACAACGGGGAAGCCCGCGACGATTGTAATCGCTTTCACTGGGCACTTGCGCGAGCACGCGGTGCAGTCGACGCCTTCGGTGGCGCGCAGGCAGCGGTCTTTGCGCCAGATGGCGTGACCCATGTGGATGTCGCGCCGAGCTACGTGGTCGAACACCTTCAGTGCGCCCGCCGGGCACGCTTCAGCGCACCGCTGGGGACAGGCGAGGCGACAGTGGCTCTTCTGGAAGTTCATCTTGGGTTGACCAAAGGTCGCGAAGGAGATGGACGGCACCAGGCACTTCTCCGGGCAGGAGGCGATGCAGACACCGCACCCGACGCAAAGGCGGTTGAAGAGCGGGCGGTCGACTGCGCCGGGGGGCAGGACTTCGGCAGGACGCGCCGGGACGCCGGGAAGCGAGATGGGCGCGTAACCGCCATCGGTCGTCTTCTCCGCGCCAAACGCCCGCGACGCAACGAGTGCACCCGTGCTGACGATGATCGCTCGCCGGGTTACGCCTTCGGCAGAACGCGGGCACGCACTCGGGGAGCTTGCGTTCGGCTTCGGCGTGGCGAAGCATCGACGGCAGTTTCCGCAACCGTCCTGCATGTCGATCTTGTTAGGGATCCGCGCCTTGGGGGCGAGCAGATTAAAGAGCGTCCCGCAGGGGCAAATCCAGTTGCACCAAATGCGCCCCGAGCCGATCGCGGCGAGGACAAGGACAACGCCCGCGAGCACGACGCCGGGCAGGAAGCCGATCATCGCCTTGCCGAAGATGGAGTAGGGCGTAATCGCCCAGCCGAGGGAGCCTAGCCCCGCCACGATGAGCGCGGCGAAGAGGGCGAAGATACTCCAGCGGACGATGCGCTGAGGCTTCGACTCCGGGAGGCGCGTGCAGACTCGGCGGACGTGCGCCTTCGGATGGAAGAGGGCGTTGACGATGCTCTGCAGGACGCCGAGCGGGCACAGGTAGCCACAGAAGAGGCGACCGACGAGCGGCGTCAGGAGGAGGACGAGCAGGAAGGCGAGCGTCGGCGCGGGTTGGATGACGAGTGCCTTCGCCGTGGGCAAGCCGAAGAAGGCTCCGATCGCCGCCGCGAGCGAGAGGAGAGCCACCAGGCGCAGAAGGGGTTTTGTTAGCTGCTTCAGTTTCATCGCGCCACCTCCTGATTCTTAAGGTCGTCGATCCACGCGTCGATCGCTGCGATCTCACGCGGGATGTCAATGGATTGCGGGCAGTGAGGCGAGCAACGTCCGCACCCCGTGCAGTGGTCGGCGCGACGCAACTCCTCCGGCACCGCCTTCGCGTAATTCTTCAAGGTCTCCCTCGCCGAGGGCGTCGTCTTCGCCGTGAGCACCGAGTTACGGAACTGCAGGAGCGCGACGATGTCCAGCCCGTAGGGGCAGGGCATGCAGTAGTTGCAACTGTTGCAGGGGATCGTGTTGAGCGTGAGATACGCCTGGGCGGCGCGTTCGAGTGCGTCCAGCTCCGCCGGCGAGCACGGCTTGAGGGGCGAGAAGGTCGCGAGGTTCTCCTCGATGTTCTCGGTGTGCGTCATGCCGGAGAGGACGCACATCACCTTCGGGAAGGTGCCGCAGAAGCGCAGAGCCCACTTGGCGAGCGTCGCCTCCGGGTCGAGCGGGGTGAGAGCCTGCGCGAGGGCGTAGTTGTAACGCGCCAAACGCCCGCCGAGGAGTGGCTCCATGATGACGACGGGGATGTCCATCTTCGCGAGTGTCTCGTAAAGGTACTGCGCGTCGAGGTTGCGAGCGTTCACTTCCTTGGCGTGACGCCAGTCAACGTAGTTCATCTGGATCTGCACGAAGTCCCAGTGATACTTGTCGTGATGCTCGAGACACCAGTCGAGTGCCTCCTTTGCGCCGTGGTAGGAGAACCCGAGTTTCCGGATGCGACCCTCTGCGCGGAGGTCGGCGCACCAGTCCACCGCCCCGTTATCGAGATACCGCTTCTTGAACGTCTCGAACCCGCCGTTCCCGACGGAGTGCAGGAGGTAGTTGTCGATGACATCCGTCTGCAACGCCTTCAAGGACGCCTCGAACATCTTCTTGCACGCATCGAGGGCGTACTGCTGGGGCGCGAAGTTGGAGAGCTTGGTGGCGATGAGGTAATCCTTGCGAGCGTAGCCACTCGCCTTCAAGGCTCTGCCGAGGGCAGCCTCGGATTCGCCCCGACAGTAAGCGGGCGAGGTGTCGAAGTAGGTAACGCCACCATCGAGGAGCATCTTAATCTGTCGATTCAGGAGATCTTGGTCGATGGCGGAAGACGTGTAGCCCTCCTTAACCCAGTTATTGGCGTGCCCGCCATCCGTCGTGGGCAGGCGCATCGCGCCGTAACCGAGGAGCGAGATCTTCCTCCCGGCGACCGTGTAGTGTGAAGTCATCATCGTCGGAACCTCCTTTTAGCGGATGAAGTTCGTCTTCGCCCAGGGCTGTTCGGGCGCGGGAAAATCCTTGCCAAGTCCCTTCGCCATCCACGCGAGGTTACGCCCGAGGAGGCGCATCGTCTGCAACCCCTCCGCGTCTTGGGCAACTTCGCCCGGCGCACCGCCGTAGGCGATATTCCAATACTGCGACCCTGCAACGGGCATCCCGAGAATCCCAAAGAACATATTAAGCGTCTGGAACGCCGCACTCGCCCCGCCACGTCGGCAGACCGCCACCGACGCTCCCACCTTCCCGCGCAAACGCCCTCCCGCCGCGACGCAGACGCGTTGCATCACCGCGAGCAGTGCGCCGTTCGGCTGCGCGTAGTAGACAGGCGTGCCGAGGACGAGTGCATCCGCCTCAAGGGCTTTCGCAAGCAGTTCGTTGGCGACGTCGTCCGCGAAGGCGCACCGCCCCAGTTCGTGACACCGCCCGCACGCCACGCATCCGCGCACCGGCTTGACGCCGAGCTGGGCGATCTCAGCCTCCATGCCTTCCGCCCGAAGAGCCGCTGCAACTTCCTCCAACGCTCGCGCCGTGTTGCCGTTCGCGTGCGGACTTCCATTGATGAGCAGTGCTTTCATGTCGTTACTCCTTCGTTACCGAGTCGTAGTCGGCGTCTGTTCCTTGTCAGTGAGTGCCATGAGCGTCCCTCCGAGAAGTACGAGTGAAGCGAGTAGGAGCCGTTTCATCGCTACCCCTCAATGCTCAATCTGTCGCTAACGAATGCCTTGAGTCCGAGCCCCGCCTTAATCGTCGCGCCGAAAAACGCCTTCGCCGGGAGGACGTTCGCGCCCCCGAGGAGCTTGGCGAAGTCGCGTTCGCAGTTCTGCATACCGCCACCGCCGTGCGTCTGGAAGAGGCAAACCGTCTTTCCCTTCAGGGCTTCCGCGTTCTCGCTTACCCAGGTGCGCACGGGCGGAGCCATCGTCCCCCACCAGTTCGGCGTGCCAACGAGCACGACGTCGAACTTCGCCACCTCCAAGCCCTCGATCTTCTCGATCGGGCGAAGCGTCCCGGCGTGGCACTCCGGCTTCGCTTCGTCGCAACAAGCCCTGTACTCCGGCGCATACGGCTTCAACGGCTTGACCTCAACGACCCGTGCGCCTCCGCACGCCTGCGCAATTGCCTCCGCCGCGTAACGCGTGTTGCCACTGCGCGAAAAGTAGACCACAAGGATCTTCTCCTTCTTCACCTTGACGGGCATGGTCGCCCCTCCTTTCATTTCCGCATCTGCGCACGCCGGCAGAAAAAGCCCCGCCGCCACAAACGCAGTTGACTTCACGATGAATTCTCTGCGCTTCATTTCCGCTTCTCCCTTCCTATTCTTTACCGTAAAGAACGTGCGCTCTCGCCTTCATGACTCCTTGCGGTTGGTGCCTTGCGCTTCACCATAAAAGCCTTCCATATCCACGCAGTCCTTGACGCGTTCACGCAGGAGGTGGACGAGTGCACGCGCCGCCGGCGCAAGCTCGCGCTTCTCCTTCCAAGCCAAATACGCCTCGCTGTAAAACTTCGGCTCGAACGGACGAAACACGATCTTCTCTGCGAGCAGTGCCGGGATAAGCCCATCGATCGTTACTGCCACGCCGACTCCCATCGCGACCGCGTGCGCGGCGTTGTGGAAGAGGTTAAACGTCCCCACCACGTTCAGCTTCGCGTAGTCGTAACCCGTCCACCCCATCAGCTCGGAGGACATCCTCAGCCGTCGCGGGACGAGGAGTTTGCGTCCCAGGAGGTCGGCGGGGGTGATGCCCGGCTTCTGCGCGAGCGGGTCGTCCTTCGGCATGACCAACCCCATCTCGTGGCAGATCCCGAGCGAAAGCGTGTCGCAACCATCCAGACGCCCCGGTCCCACGAAGATGCCCAGATCCAACGCCCCCTTCTGAACGCGCTCGGCGAGATCCTCGGCATTACCGGAAATGAGGTGGAACGAGACTGCCGGGTTTTCGCGTTGCAGGTCGCGGAGTGCTGCGGCGACAAGCGAGAAGCCGAACGTCTCCGCCGCGCCGAGCGTGATACGCCCCGAAAGCTTCGACGCTGCGCACGACACTTCGCGCTCCGTGCAGTCGACGAGCGAGAGGATCTCCTCCGCCCGCTTACGGAAGACTTCGCCCTTTGCTGTGAGACGGACGGCGCGTGCTCCGCGCTCAAACAACGTTTGCCCGAGACAGCTTTCAAGTTCGCCGAGTTGCTTGGAGAGTGCGGGCTGACTAATCCCCAAACTCTTCGCTGCGCGGGAGACATTTCCCTCGCGAACGAGTGCACAGAAATACCGAATATGCCGAAATTCCATGCCCCTCAGTATGCCACACCCAATCTAGAACTGTCAACTATATTTTCCCTCTCCCTATAACTTTTCCTTATCTCGCCCCTCCCACCCCCCTCCCGCAACCGAGATCGACCAGTCTCCGCACCGCGTTTGGGTCAATCTCGGTGCGGACAGCCCCCAAACTCGGTTCAGAGGGAGTTATGAACACGCTTTTCTGCGGTTTTGCATA
>CAVDHG010000106.1:0-7403 GCA_963608725.1 Agathobacter rectalis
GCGGAGGGAGGGGAAAGTCGGTGGCGGGGGGTGGTGCGGGAGGGGGTAGTTTTGGGGGTGGGGGGTGGGGAGTTTTGTTAGAATGGGGGATTGTATGAGCAGCGCATTGACCCAAGACCTTTCACATACCCGCAATTTCTGCATTATTGCGCATATCGATCACGGTAAAACAACACTCTCCGACCGTATTTTGGAGTTGACCAAAGCCATCGACCCGCGTCAGCTCAAAGAGCAAACGTTGGACGCCATGGATCTCGAGCGCGAGCGGGGCATCACCATTAAAAGCCACCCGGTTACCATGCAATACCAGGCGGCAAATGGCGAGCAGTACCGTCTCAACCTCATCGACACGCCCGGACACGTCGACTTCGCCTACGAGGTCAGCCGGGCGATGGGCGCGTGCGAGGGTGCGCTCCTTGTGGTTGACGCCGCGCAGGGCGTCGAAGCTCAAACCGTCGCGAACGCCTATCTCGCCATCGACGCCAATCTCGAAATTATCCCGGTGCTCAACAAGGTCGACCTCCCGAGCGCAGACGTGCCGGGCGTTATCCGGCAGATCGAGGACGTGCTCGGGATCCCGGTTGACCCGGTTCTTAAGATCTCCGCCAAGACCGGCGAAGGCGTGCCGGAGGTGCTCGAAGAGCTGGTTAAGCGGTTCCCGCCACCCAAGACGGAGCACCCGCAGGGACCCTTAAGGGCGTTGGTTTTCGACTCGGTCTTCGACGTCTATCGCGGAGTGATTACCTATGTGCGCGTGGTGGACGGTTCGATCAAAGCGGGAGACTCCCTGCGCTTCATGAGCTCTGGGCAAGTTACGCCCGTCAAAGAGGTTGGGATCTTCTCGCCCTCGCAGAAACCCGTCGAGGTGCTCGAGCCGGGGCAGGTGGGATACATCGTCGGAGCCATTAAGGACCCGGCTGAGATCAAGGTGGGCGACACCCTCACCAACGAACGCGACGGCGCAGAGGAGCCGTTGCACGGGTTCAAAGAGATCCACCCCACGGTCTTCTGCGGGATTTACCCCGTGAGTACCGACGAATACAACAAAGTGCGCACGGGGTTGGAGAAGCTTCACCTCAACGACTCCGCCTTCACCTTCCACGCGGAAAGCTCGGCTGCGCTCGGGTTCGGCTTCCGGTGCGGTTTCCTGGGTCTGCTCCACATGGAGGTGGTGCAAGAACGCCTCCGGCGGGAATTCCAGCTTGACATCATCAACACGCACCCGGCGGTTATCTATAAGGTTACGCTCAAAGACGGCACGGTGATGGAGATTGATAACCCCGTGCTCCTCCCCGACCCCACGCGCATCGAAACCATCGAGGAGCCGATGATCAAGGCGCGCATCATCACGATGAACGCCTGCATGGGCGACATCATGCGCTTGACGCTCGACCGGCGGGGCGTGGTGGACTGCACGGAGACGTTGGACGCCCAGCGCGTCATTCTCACGTGCATCCTGCCCCTGAACGAGATCTTGATTGACTTCCACGACACGCTCAAATCCATCTCACGCGGTTACGCCTCCATGGACTATGAGCCACACGGTTATCAGCCCAGCGACATCGTGCGAATGGATATTCTGCTCAACGGCGAGCCGGTCGACGCGTTCAGCTGCATGGTTCACCGCGATCGCGCCGTGGCGCGAGGCAAGCAGATGTGTAAAGCGTTGAGCGAGACCATCCCGCCGCACATGTTCAAGATCCCCGTGCAGGCGTGCATCGGGCGCACCATCATCGCACGCGAGGATATCCGCCCGTTCCGGAAGGACGTTACCGCTAAGCTCTACGGGGGCGACGTTACGCGTAAGCAGAAACTGCTTAAGAAGCAGGCAGAGGGCAAGAAGCGCATGAAGGAATTTGGGTCGGTGAACGTGCCGCAGTCCGCCTTCATTGCGGTGCTCAAAGGAACCTCCGAGGAGAAGTGATGATGGGCGAGACGGAACAAGTGCTGGACGTGGCGTTCTGGACGTACTTCGCGACGCCGTACTTCTGGAGCGGGTTTATGGGCTGGTGCGTGGCGCAAATCATCAAGATGACCCGCGGCGCGATCCGGACGAAGAGCGTAGACTTCACCTATCTGATGAGCACGGGGGGAATGCCCAGTGCGCACTCGGCATTGGTGGTCGGCGTGTTCGTCAGCTTGGGGCTTGGATGCGGGTGGACGGCACCGGTAACCGTGGTGGCAAGCGTGGTCGCGACGATCACGATGTTCGACGCCGCAACCGTGCGCCGAGCCGCGGGGCTTCAGGCGCGGCTGCTCAACACGATGACGCGTCAGCTCTTCGTTGAAAAGAAGTTCTCGGCGAAACCCCTGAAAGAGATGCTCGGGCATACGCGCACCGAGGTGCTCGGCGGGATGATCACCGGGACGATTGTGGCGATTGCCGTCATGCAACTCTGGACCTTCCTCGGTTGGGGCAACCTCTAGGCGCAGACGTATGGCACCTGTAACGCTCTTTATCCCTCGCGCTCTCGCCGAGCACCCCTTCGCTCCCCTGCTCCTCAATAAGGCGGTGAAGGTGGCGACGGCTCGGAAGTCCGCGCCGGAGTGCGTTGTCTTCCCCTTCGCGGAAGGGGTGCGCTCGGTGCAACAAGGGAAACTCCTGGCGGAGTGTGCGCGGTTGGGGTTGGGCTTTCAATTTGGCGCGACGCCCGAGAGCGGAGATCCACTCGTCTGCACGTTGGATGATGCACCGCTCGACCTCACGCTCCCGGAGGGGCTTTACGACTGGCACGCGCATACGCAGTTCGCCTATTGCGGGCGCGGGATTGAGATTTGCTCGGCGGCGGAGTTGGCGTTGATGGTGGGCGTCCGGCAACAGGGCTTCGCCGAGCACACGTTCGCGCTCTACTTCCCGAATGACGCGCTGAAGTTCTACTGGCAGAGCGACTTGGATTTCGTGCGGAAGGTCTGGGAGGCTCCGGGGCGGGGGCGGATGGTGGCGTATCGGGAGTTCCTCAAGGAGGCGCGGAAACTCTTCGGGGCGCGAGTGAAGTTCGGGCTAGAGGTGGATCTCTTAAGCGACGGCACGCTGTGCCTTGCGCCGGAGGATCGCGCCGGGTGGGATATGCTCATTGGTGCCATTCACGAGGTGCCGGGGGTCTCGGGCGCGAGCACGCAAGCCGAGGCAGAGAGCGCGTGGATGCGGGACGTCGAGCGGCTCCTCAGTCAGCCGATCCATATTCTGGCGCATCCCTTCCGTTACTGGTCGTGGGGGAACCGCCCCACGCCGAGGCATCTCTACAAGCCGGTAGCCAAGCTCTTGGCGCAGGCAGGCGTCGCTGCGGAAATCAACCACCACAAGAATCCCTTTGACGTGGCGTTCTTCCGGCTCTGCTTGGAGGAAGGCGTTAAACTCTCGCTCGGGACGGACGCGCACATCACGCGAGATATTGCGGATTTGCATCCGCACCTTGAAACGCTCGAAGCTCTGGGATTGAATACGCCGGAACTGCGCGAGCAACACGTGCTTAGCTGCGTCCGCGCAACTGATTGAACCGCGCCGTTACGGGCAAGGCTCCCACGATCGGGCGGGCGTAGTCCAGGAACAGCCCGGTAACGTTGTTGCCCTCGGAATTGAGGAAGCAACTCGGAAGCTCCCGCGTGAGCTTCGCCACAGCCGAGAGGGGCGCGATGGCGTAGTCGATTTGGTAGGCAGCTCCGGGTAGACGCGTGAGCGTAACCGTCCCGCTCTTGTAGCGACCGCCAACCGCAGCTTGCACGGCGACGGAGCCTGCGAGACGCGCTTCATTGGCGTCCGTCTCCGATGCCATGCCCACGAAGCAACGCTGAATGAATCCGAAGGTGTCCGCACGCACACGCTTCACCTTGAGGCGTTCGCGGACAATCGTGGCGAGCGACTCGCCCAACGCGCCGGAGGTGAGCTGGACGTTGCCATGCGCGTCGACCTCCTTCGAGAAGCTCTCCGCTATCGCGTGCCCGTCCTCTCCGCGTATGCCCTCGCTCACCGCCACCACGCAACGCTTGTACTTGCTCATACATTCCGCCACGTCCGCGACGAATCGATCCACCGAGAAGGGACGCTCGGGGACGTAGATCAGGTGAGGACCGTCGTCCGGGTCCTGTCGAGCGAGAGCTGCCGCCGCCGTGAGGAAGCCGGCGTTGCGCCCCATGATGACGTCGATCTTCACTCCTCCCAGGGCGCGATTATCGAGGTCGTCCCCGCGCACGGCACAGGCAACGAAGCGCGCCGCGGAGCCGTAGCCGGGCGTGTGGTCGTTGCAGAGCAAATCGTTGTCTATCGTCTTGGGGATGTGGAAGCACCGCAGGTCGTAACCCTGATGCTCCGCCTCCTCGGCGATGATGTTCGCCGTCTCCGCCGAGTCGTTCCCGCCGATGTAAAAGAAGTAGCGAATGTTCCGCTTCGCGAGCACGGCGAAGAGCGCACGGCAATCTTCCGCGGTCGGCTTCCGGCGCACGGAGCCAAGCGCGGAACTCGGCGTCTGCGCCACGCGGAGCAAGACCTCCTCGGGCTCGGCGCGCAGGTCGATGAAGTCCTCGTCGAAGATGCCCTGGATGCCGTGCAGTGCGCCGTAGATCTCGACAATCTTTGTCGACGCCTTCGCCGCCAGCACCGCCCCAACAAGGCTCTGGTTGATCACCATCGAGGGACCGCCACCCTGAGCGATAAGCATGTTACCCGTCATTCGAAGCCCCTGCTATTG
The DNA here is from genome assembly GCA_963608725.1 of Agathobacter rectalis. Lineage (GTDB taxonomy): Bacteria > Verrucomicrobiota > Kiritimatiellia > RFP12 > DVOR01 > Spyradenecus. Next base: position 4,686 of record CAVDHG010000106.1, read on the forward strand.
CGTTTGCGCGATGCGTGCGAGTGCGTTGCGCGATTCGGTGATTACCCGCGGAGGGCTTTGCTCAGGCGCGCCATCGCCTCTTCCACCCGCTCGCGATTATTGAACGCGGAGATGCGGATGTAGCCCTGACCGCACTTGCCGAAGCCTGCGCCCGGCGTCGTTACCACCTGCGCCTCCTGCAACAAGCGGTCGAAGAACGTCCAGGAATCTTCCTTCACGTTCACCCAGACATACGGCGAATTGTCCCCGCCGACGCAGGTGTAACCCAAGCTCTGCAGTCCCTGGCGGATCAGCTTGGCGTTGCCGAGGTAGTAATCGACCTGTTGCGTGGTCTGGCACGCGCCGTCCTGGGAGTAGACCGCCTCCGCCGCCCGCTGGACGGGGTAGGAGACGCCGTTGAACTTCGTTGTGTGCCGGCGATTCCACAGCGCGTGCAGGGGGACGCTCTCCCCCGACTTCGTGTACGCCACGAGCCCCTCCGGCACCACGGTGAATGCGCAGCGCACGCCCGTAAAGCCCGCCTTCTTGGAGAAGGAGCGGAACTCGATTGCGACGTCGCGTGCGCCCTCAATCTCGTAGATAGAGTGCGGAATCTCGGGGTCGCGGATGAACGCTTCGTAAGCGGCGTCGAAGAGGATGAGTGCCTTATTCGCCTTGGCGTAGTCGACCCATGCTTTGAGCTGAGCCTTCGTTGCCACGGCACCGGTCGGGTTATTCGGGAAACAGAGATAGATCAGGTCGACCGCTTCGCTCGGTGGCGCGGGCACGAACCCATTCTCAGCCGAGCTTTCCAGATAGTGCAAGCCCGCGTAACGTCCGTCCTGACTCTCGCCCGTCCGCCCCGCCATCACGTTGGTATCCACATAGACGGGATAAACCGGGTCGGGAATCGCCACGCGCAGCTCCGTCGCGAACAGCTCCTGAATGTTCGCGCAGTCGCACTTCGAGCCATCGCTCACGAAGATCTCCTGCGGCGCAACGGCGCACCCGCGGCTCTGATAGTCGTTCTTGGCAATAGCCTCCCGCAGGAAGGCATAACCCTGCTCGGGTCCATAACCGCGGAAGCTCTCCGTGTGCCCCAGCTCGTCTACCGCCCGATGCATCGCCTCCAGGCACGCCGGAGCCAGCGGAAGCGTTACGTCCCCAATTCCCAACCGGATAATATCCGCCTGCGGGTGCTCCGCCTGATAAACCTTAATGCGCTTGGCAATCTCCGAGAATAGATACGAAGCCTGCAACTTACCGTAATTTTCGTTCGCGAGAATCATGCTTTCGACCTTTTACCTTCTGCGCCTCAGCGCGTCTGCGTGTAGAGTGGCGTGAGAATCCATCGGCGATTATGCCAGAACCACTGCTCTGGTGCCTGCCGAATCCGCGCCTCAAAGAGATCCCACACCTGTTGCGTAACGCGCACCGCATCCTCCTCCGCCGGCGCGTCAAGGTTGGGCAAAATCGGCTCCCCGCAGTGGATCCTGTGATGCGAAGCGTCGAGTCGCTCCATCATCACCGGGAGGATCGGCACGTTCGCCATCCGCGAGAACTTCGCCAAGCCCTTCCCCAACTGCACCCCTGGCTTCCCGAACACCGTTACGCTCACCCCCGGCTTGTTGTGCCGCACGTCCGGCAGGATCGCAAAGACGCCCCCGCTCTTCAGGTGATGCGCCACCCGGACGAACGAGCTCGGGTGCCTCCGGTCCGCCGTCTCAACGTTCAACCTGTTCCGTTGCAACCATCCCTCGAAGAGGGGATTATTCTGCGAACGCGCCAATGCCATCAGCGGAAAACCAAAAGCCGAACACGTTACTCCGGCGAGGTCCCAGTTGCCCATGTGTGGCAGGGCAATCACCACGCCGCCATACTTGTCCACCGCAAAGCGCAACTTCTTTTGCGCCTCCGCCGTCCCCTCCAAATGCTTCCGGAGATACTCCAAATCCATGTGCTTCACGCGGAAAAGCTCCACGAAGTTCATGGTCATGTTCCACAAGGATGCGTGCACAATCCGCCGACACTCCCCGATCGTCATCGCCTCCCCGAACACCTCCCGCAACCGCGACACCGTCTCCCGCTTCAGCGGCCACGCCACGCGCAACACCACACTCAGCACGCCCGAGATCCCGCGCCCAACCCACCCAATCGGGAACGGCGCTAAGACCCCCTGCAGAATCCGAAATGCCGCATACTCAACGCGATGACGAAAGCGAACCCGTTCCTTCATCTGCGCTTACTTCGTCCCCACGCCTGCCGAGGCGATAATGTCCAGCACGTCCTGACGCGTGGCATTCGCGAGATCCGCCGCCTCCTGCAACGTCTCCACGCGTGCCCGAACCGCCAGCAACGTCTTCCGGCAATCCGCCAGTTGCGTATTCAATTCGATCACCTTTTCTCCCGCCGCCTGCGCTGCCATCTCTGCCTTCACCAGCATCCGGCGCGTCTGCAACAACTGCTGGAGCAGTTCACCTGGGTCGGAGTCCAGGTCTTCCAGGTGCATCTCTTCCGGGATCGGCACCTGGATAATTGACCCGCACGCCGAGCACGGCACCTGCAACCCCGCGGCACGATAGTCCACCACGAGATTGTGCCCGCAATTCGGACAATCGAAGACGATGTCCGAGGGCGTGATCTCAACGTCTTGATCCTGTTCTTCGGCTCTTTCTTCGCTCATTGTAAACCTCCTGCCTTTCGCAGAAAGCTTACCAAATCCCCCACCTAGCGCGCAAC
>CAVDHG010000107.1:0-7330 GCA_963608725.1 Agathobacter rectalis
GTATTCAGTGCGGAAAGGAAAGACTGATGGCGATTTTGTTAGGCGTCTTGTTTGTGCTTGAAGCGATTGTCTCGCTCCTCATGGTTGCCGTGGTGATGTTGCAACCGCCGAAGGATCCTTCGGGCGGTATGGGCGCGGCGTTGGGGGGCGGTTTCGGCGAAGAAGTCTTCGGCGGACGGACGGGGAATGTGCTTTCCCGGACGACGGTCGTGCTGGGCGTTATCCTTATTCTGAATACGCTGGCGATCGCGTTTTTGATGCGCGGTGGCGTTAAGGCGTCCTCTTTGGCAGATCGCGCCGAGGTGCCGGTTTCGGAAATGCCGACGAGCCCGATCCCGGCGGTTCCGGCAGAGTAACACAGGTTGGAAGGAAGCAGTCATGAATCTTGAAATGCTCGAAAAAGCGCGTGCGCGTGTCCCCAGCATTCCGGTGCTGGTCAATCTGGTTTCTCAGCGCACGAAGCAACTGAACCGCGGGGAGCGTCCGTTCCTGCGCCCGCAGTCGAAGTTCGAGGATAAGAGCGACATTGCGTTGCGCGAGATTGCCGAGGGGCTCGTGGTGGCTCAGGTGGATATGCAAGCCGTCGAAGAGCACCAGGAAGCGCAGTCGCGCTGGGGACGCCACGCCTAAAGCGCGGAGCGTCCGCCATGGCGTCGGACAAAAAGAAGAAGCCGGCATCCGGCAATCTGGTGGTCAACCGCAAAGCAACGCACGACTATACGGTGCTGGAGCGGTTTGAAGCCGGGATTGAGCTGGTGGGCACAGAGGTAAAGGTGCTCCGGAACGGTGAAGGCGGTTTGTTGGGCGCGTGGTGCAAGGTGGATGAGCGCAACCAGCTGTGGTTGATGCAGGTGCGCATTCCGCCGTATGCCTTCGGGAATCGGTTTAATCACGAGGCGTTGCGGACAAGGCGGCTCCTCATGCACAAGGCGGAAATTATTCGCCTGCGTGCGAAGGTGGAGCAGAAGGGGCTTTCGCTGATTCCCCTGCGGCTTTACCTCAACCCTCGCGGGAAGGTCAAGGTGGAGCTGGCGCTCTGCCAAGGCAAGAACCAGTATGACAGGCGGGAAACCGTCAAACGCCGGGAAGCGGATCGGGCGGCTGCGCGAGCGGTGCGCGTTTACCGTTAAACGGCAATAGGATAGGAAGGAGGCGCGTATGCGTCCGGGATTATGGCAGATTCTGATTGTGGTGCTGATCGTGGCGATCGTCTTCGGCGCGAAGAAGATCCCCGAGATTGCGCGTGCGCTCGGTCGCTCCTCGGGTGAGTTTAAGAAGGGGCTGAGAGAAGGCAACGAAGCCGCCGCCGAAAAGGTCGACGAAGTGAAGGCAGAGCTCTTCGGCGTGAACGCAGGAAGCCAAAGCGAAGCGGAGAAGGCTGACGCCAAGAAGTCGTAACGCGCCGATGGAGGCGTGAAGCGCAGAGGAGGGCGGAAGGTGCAGGAGCACGCGCCGCCCTTTTTCGTTTCTCCGAGCGCAGAAGCAAGGATTAAGCATGAAGAAGCTTGAGAGCATGAGGACGGGAATTGGCTTTGACACGCACCGACTCGTTGCGGGGCGTAAACTGGTTTTGGGAGGCGTGGAGATCGCGCACGCGCTCGGCTTGCTCGGGCACTCGGATGCCGACGTCCTTGCCCACGCTATCATGGATGCGCTCCTCGGGGCAATTGCCGATGGCGACATCGGGCAGCACTTCCCGGACACCGACGCCAAGTGGAAGGATGCCGATAGCTTAAAACTGCTTGGGGCGGTTGTAGAGCGGGTGCGTGCGCAGGGCTGGGAAGTGGTCAACGTGGATGCGACCGTGCTGGCGGAGCGTCCGAAACTGATGCCACACATCCCGGCAATGCGCGAACGGCTGGCGCAGGCGATGGGTGTAGAGGTCGGCGCGGTGTCGGTGAAGGCTACGACGGTGGAAGGGCTGGGCGCGATCGGTCGCCAAGAGGGAATCTCGGCGATGGCGGTGGCGACGGTTCGCCCGCGTTAGGGCTTAGCGTTGCCGGGCGCGGATAACCGCGGGGAGCGCGATCGCGGCGGTGTCCGTGCGCAGGGGGCGGGAGCCAAGGGAGACGGGGTTGAAGCCTCGCTCGAGAAAGGCGGTGTTCTCCTCGGGCGTCCATCCGCCGTCGGGACCGACGGCGATGAGCGGGAAGCCGAGGGGGAGCTGGGAGGAGAGGTCGTCGGTCGGGGTCGGGTTGGCGATGAAGCGGGTGGCGTCGGTCGGGAGGCAAGCCCAGAGTTCGCTCAAGCGCGGGATGATGCGGACGGCTGGCAGGCGCGTGGTTTTCCCTTGCATAAGCCCCTCCAGGAGGACGGGACGATATTCGGGCTCCTGCAGAAGGTGCATGGAGAAGTAGCTCTTCTCTACCTTTTGCGCGCCCGTGAGGTACAGCGTGCGGACGCCCAGCGTCGCGCTCTGGAAAAGGATGCGCCGGAGGGAGCGGGGGCGGGTCAGCGCGAGGACGAGGTCGAACCACGGCGGGAGGGAGGGCGTGGTGCAGTTCAGGGAGAAGGCGACGCCTTCGGGCGAAACCTCGCACACGGTGCCGGTGCCGATCGCGCCGTTGACGATGCCGACTTGGAAGGTCGCGCCGGGTTGGGCGTGGAGGAACTGGCGCAGGTGCGCAGCGCGCGCGTCCCTCAAGAGGCATACGCCTTCCGGCGAGACCTCCTCGGGTTCGACCAGGATGAGGTTCACGACTCGATGGCTCCGAGGTCGCTACCCAGGAGCGAGAGGTCGATGGTGCCTTGGTAGACCTCCCGCGCCGGGCCCGTGAGCGTAATGCCCGTGCAGTGGTTGCCACGCCAATCGGCGTCAACCGTGAGCATGAAACCTCCGCCGGTGCGGATGATCATGGGGAGCGTGCCGGCGTGCGCTTCAACGGCGGTTACGGCGGCGGCAACGGCACCCGTCCCGCACGCGCCGGACTCCGCTTCCACGCCCCGCTCGTAGGTGCGCATACTCATGCGGTTGGCAGCGCGTGGCGTTACGAAGTTGACGTTCACGCCCTCGGGAGCGAACGCCGGGTGCAGGCGGATCGCCCGCCCGAGCGCTTCCACGTCCACCGCCTCGGGGCTTTCGGTGCGGATGACGAAGTGGGGCACGCCGGTATTGATGTAGTCGCCTTCGAGCGTTTGATCGCCCACGTGGATCGACATCCCGTAGGAGCGCGCCGTCGGCTCCGGCATCCAGACCTTAACGTTGCAGGCGTCCATCAACTCTGCGTCGAGGAGACCGCAGGAGGTTTCCATGGTCATGGACTTGGGCGCGGCACCGATTTTGTGCGCGAACCACGCGGCACAACGCGCACCGTTGCCACACATGTCGACCTCCGTGCCGTCGGGATTGAGGAAGCGCATCCGGAAGTCGGCGCGGTCGGATTTCTGGATGAGGATAATCCCCTCGGAGCCGACCCCCGTGCGCCGGGCAGCGAGGAGGCTCATGAGAACGTAGTCCTGCCAAGGCACGGTTCCCTGACGGTCGTCCAGCATAATGAAGTCGTTGGCGGCACCATGCATCTTGGTGAAGTTCAAAATCATCGCTTGCGTCTCCTTAGATCGGATGACTTCATAATAACACAAGGCGTGCGCGGGCGTGCCACGGTGCGTTCTGCGGTATGCATGGGGAGGAGGCAAGGATTCGCGCATGGAACCACGGAGAAACGTGTGATACCTTAATTATACCGCAGTATGTGCACTGGGCGCGTCTGCAAAGACAGAGAAAGGATAGGAAACGAGATGAGACTCCTCGGTTTTATCGGTGCGGCACTCCTCGCCATGCAGGCGTTCGCCGCGGTGGAGGGCGATCCGTCGTTCGCCAACGTGGTGTGGGATTCGCCCTCCAAGAATGACTCCGGCTCTATGCCCCTGGGCAACGGACGATTCGCCGCCAACGTTTGGGTAGACAACAAGGGCGAGCTTGAGCTTCTCCTCGCCCACGAGCAAGCCTTCGACGAAACCGCCGCATTCCTCAAGATCGGGCGTATCCGCATTGCCACCACCCCCGCGCTCTGGACGCGTGGCGCGAAGTTCAAGCAGACTCTCGACCTCCTCAACGGGCGCATCCTCATCGAGACGGACGTCGCGAAGATCACCCTCTCCTGCGAGATGTCCGAGACCGCGCTTGACGTCATTAAGGTCGACGTCGCGAGCACCGACAGCGCGAAGAAGTTCGACGTCCGCGTCTGGAATAACGGCTGGCGCACTGCCCCGCAGGTCATTAAGGAGCCTGTCCTCGAGCGTGCCGTTACGCGCGGTTTCATGACCGAGCATCTGCGCCCGGCGGACGTTGTCCTCCCCGGCACCACTGTCAGCGACGAGGGAAGCATCGCTTGGTGCCACGAGAACGGCGAGAACACGATCTATACGCGGACGATGACGGCTCAGCACCTGGAGTCCCTCATCTCGAAGTATCCCGACCCTATGCGTAACCGCGTCTTCGGTGCCGCCGTCTACGCCAAGGGCATGATGGCGAAGGACGGCAACACGTTGGTTACCTCCGAGCCGACCGCCGGCGTGCAGATCCGCGTCGCCTCCAAGGTTGGAGCATACGGCACCGCCGCCAAGTGGCAGGAAGCAATCAACGCCGCCTACACCGATTACCTCAAGGTCGCCAGTAGCGACGAAGCGAACGCCTCCTGGTGGCAGAAGTTCTGGGCGCGGAGCTGGGTGCGTGCCACCGGAACCCCGGAAGCCGAGCTGGTTAGCAAGGCATACGTCTACCAGCGTTACATGACGGCTTGTGCCGCCCGTGGCGAGCTCCCCGTCCACTTCAATGGCTCGCTCTTCACCATGACCAGCGCGTACGGCGCGAAGAACCCCGACTTCCGTAAGTGGGGCGGAGGCTTCTGGTTCCAGAACTGCCGCCTAATCTACTACCCCCTCCTCGCCAGTGGCGACTTCGATCTCATGAATTCCTTCTTCAGCCTCTACCTAACGAACATGGAGCTTCTGAAGGATCGCGCCAAGGTGCAATTCGGCTTCGACAACTGCCTTTACATCACCGAGACCAGCACCTTCTGGGCGGTCTCGGAGGGGTGCGACTTCGGTTGGAACAACCCGAAGAATATCCCCGTCAATGCGTACATCGCTCGCCTTTGGGAAGGCGGGCTCGAGCTGAGCTTCATGATGCTGGAGCGTTATCGGTACACCGGCGACGCCGAGTTCGCGCGTAAGACCGCTATTCCCTTCGCCGACGCCGTGGTGCGCTTCTACTTCACGAACTTTAAGGTCAACGCCGAGGGCAAACTCGTCCTCACGCCCGCCCAGTCTCTGGAAACTTACCAGAAGGGCGTAACCGATCCGACGCCGGACATCGCCGGTCTCGCGACCGTTCTCGACGGGCTCCTCGCGATTGAAGAGCGCGAAGAGTGGAAGACCTGGCGCGCACAAGTCCCCGCGATTCCCACGCGCACAACCAAGAACGGCGAAGTCATCGCTCCGGCTCGCATCTACGGCGGGCGTGGCAACGTTGAGAACCCCGAGCTTTACACCATCTTCCCGTACCGCACCTACACCTGGTACAAGCCCGACGCCGAGTTGGCGCTGCGCACCTTCAACGCCCGCGCCAATAAGTCAACCGGATGCTGGTACCAAAGTCCCATCCAGGCTGCGCTCCTTAAGTTGAACGACGCGGTCGCGAAAGATCTCGTATTCCTCGCCAACCACACCGAGAAGGGATGCCGTTTCCCCGCCATTTGGCAACGTAGCCACGACTGGTTCCCGGACATGGATAACGGTGGCGTGCTCGCCTCCACCTTCCAGTACGCAGCCCTGCAGGCGGATGACGGCGAGGTTCACTCCTTCCCTGCATGGCCCAAGACGTGGAACGGCGATTTCAAACTCCACGCGCCTGGCGGTAAGGTGATTTACGGCACTATCCAAGCCGGTGGCGAGCCGACCATCCGCGAGGAGAAGAGGTAACGCGGTAATTCAAGCTCGGCGTTGCGCGAAAGAAAGCACTTGCACAACGCCGAGCAGTTATGATATACTTTGCCCATTCCTTTTTGGGGGTATAGCTCAGTTGGTAGAGCGTTTGAATGGCATTCAAAAGGTCAGGAGTTCGACTCTCCTTACCTCCACCATAAAAAGGACGAAGCAGAAAGCCGGGATGACCCCGGCTTTTTTGTTTTCCCTTTTCCCTTCTTAATCTCCCACCCCCGCAACCGACTTTCCCCTCTCTCCGCACCGCGTTTGACCCAAACGCGGTGCGGACAGACCCCAAACTCGGTTCGGGGACACTTTAAGTTCCCGCGACTTTCCGAGGGTGTTGCGTTACTCTTTGGTGGACGATGGGGTTAGCTTCTGGCACATCTGGCGCGTTAGACGCCACCACCGGTGTCGCATGAGGAAACAGCGAATACGCCAACGCCAGGGCAGGCGAAGCACGGGAGGCACAATCGTGGCAAAGCGACAAATGGCGTCCGCCGCCTCCGGTTCCTTCTGCACCCGCCCCGTGAGGATGTAGTGGATAAGGCACGTAGAAGCAATCCACTTAAAGGTACTTCTGAACGCACGCTGGAATCGCTTTTCGCCGTGCGTTAGCTTTAACCCCTCCGCAAGTGCCGAGGCGTACCCATGAATCCACGCTGGAGTACAAGTGCCTGTGTGTCCCGAGACGTGCCCAACACGCCAGTAGTACGTTACGGCGTTTAGGATGTAGGCTCGCGGTGTGGCGAGATGCGTGAGCGGCGTGTAGTACGTGTCATCCCCGTACCGCACGGGCAGGAAGCGGTAGGCACCGAAGGTGGCGCGGTCATACCGCTTGTTCCAACTCGGGAAACAAAGATCCGTCACTGCGGGTCGATAAATCGAATCCGCCACCAATTGACGCCACGCCTCCCCTTCCACGAAATGCCCTCCGGGAATCCACTTGTTCTGTGGCGGGTCATCTTCAAATTGAAGCATTCGCCCAACCACAAGCGTAGCTCCGCTCTCACGCGCCCCGGCTTCCAACGCCTCCAACGCATAGGGAGCCAGGAGATCATCTTGATCCATATGCACAAACGCCTCGCCACGCATTACGTCCAAGGCACGATTGCGTCCACCACAAATCCCTGCATTACGCTGAGCAATGATTCGGATGCGTTCATCCTCCCGGGCAGCCTCTGCGAGAAACGCCTGCGAGGCGTCGCGAGAACCGTCATCGACAAAGATTGCTTCCCACGTCTTGAACGTCTGCGCACGAAGACTCGCCACGGTCTCCGGTAGAAACGCCATCGCATTATAGACCGGACAGAGCACCGACAATGGAGGGGGGCATGGCATCATTTCTCAATATCCTTTCTGCTCGGGATTGAACAGCACAGCCAATAACCGAAGAGCTTGAGCA
>CAVDHG010000108.1:0-7314 GCA_963608725.1 Agathobacter rectalis
GGTTCAACCACAAATCCCCCCGCAACCGCGTTCGGGGTCTCTCCGCACCGCGTTTACCCCAAACGCGAACCGACCTCGCCTCGATCGCGGTTCGACCACCCCCCTTTTCCCCTATCTTTACCAAAAAGGTAGGGATTCAACTTTTCCACCCCCTTGAACCGAGTTTGTCCTCTCTCCGCACCGCGATCGGGTCAAACGCGGTGCGGAGACACCCCAATCTCGGTTGCGGGGGTGGAGGTGGTTGAACCGAGTTTGGGTGTGATTGCCTGAGGAAAAGGGGAAGGATTGATTGAGGAAGAAGAAAAAGGGGTGGCGGGGGGAGGGAGATTGTGGTATAGTGTTGCGCGTTTGCGGCCTCTAGCTCAGCTGGTAGAGCACGGCACTTTTAATGCTGGGGTCGCGGGTCCGATCCCCGCGAGGCCGACCATCCGAACGTCTCGGCGGTTCCGTCGAGACGTTTTTCATTCTTAGCGGGGGTGTATACAGTTGTCCCCACCTCCTAAGTCGATGCTTTTCGCGCTGATAGGGATACCGGTTTTGTTATACTCAAGGGGTATGTACACCGAAAGGATTGCACGATGAAGAAAGCTTTGTTGTTCGCGTTGACCTGTGTGGCGGTTGGCGTGCAGGCGGCACCGGAATGGGAAGACGAGACGGTCTTTGCCCGGAATCGTGAGCCCACGCGGGCGGCGTTGATGCCCACCGCGCAGGGATCGACGTTTTCCCTAAACGGGCAATGGCGTTTCAACTTTGTGATGCGCCCGGAAGAGCGTCCCGTCAACTTCTGGAAGGTAGACTACGATGTCTCCTCGTGGGATAAGATCGAGGTGCCGTTGAGCTGGCAATTCGCCGGTTATGGCACGCCGATTTACTCCAACGAGCTTTATCCTTTCAAGGTCGACGCGCCCCGGGTTACCTCGGAGCCACCCAAGAACTGGACGTCGTACACCGAGCGGAACTCGGTTGGAAGCTATCGGCGGACGTTTACTCTGCCGGAGAACTTCTCCAAGGGGAAGGTCTATCTGCGCTTCGACGGCGTGGAATCCGCTTACTACGTATGGCTCAACGGCACCTTCATCGGTTACAGTGAAGACTCCTTCATGGCGGACGAGTATGACGTTACCTCGGCGTTGCGCGAGGGCGAGAACGTACTCGCCGTTGAGGTCTACCGCTGGAGCGACGGAAGCTACCTGGAGGACCAGGACTTCTGGCGTCTTTCCGGTATTTTCCGCGACGTTACGCTCTGGACGGCTCCTGCGCTTCAGATCCGCGATGTGTGGGTGCGCACGGGTTTGGCAGAGGATTACACCACCGGAACCGTTGCGGGCGATGTGTGGGTACGCAACGCAGGGGCTGAGCCTTCGCAACCGACGTCCCTCACGGTAACGGTTGGGACGGGTTACACCTGCGAACTCCCGGTGCCCGCGTTGAAGCCGGGGCAGGAAGCCAAACTCGCGCTGACGGAAAAGAAGCTTGAGAAGGTTCGCCGCTGGACGGCAGAGACGCCGAACCTCTACGACGTTGCCGTGTCGCTCCCGAACGGGGATGCGCGTGCGTTTAAGACGGGCTTCCGTCGGATTGAAATAGGTAAGCAAGGGGAGCTCCTCGTGAACGGCGTGCGCACGATCCTTAAGGGCGTGAACCGTCACGAGATGGATCCCGACCGCGGGCGCGCCGTAACGCACGAAAGCATGGAGCGGGACGCCAAGCTCATCAAGGCTGGCAACTTCAACGCCGTGCGCACGAGTCACTATCCGAACAATCCCTATTGGTATGAACTGTGCGACAAGATGGGGATTTACGTGGTCGACGAAGCGAACATCGAGGCGCACCAACTGCGTTGGACGAAGCAGTGCTTGAACAACATCCCCTCCTGGCATGACGCTTACGCCTTCCGCGTTCAGAACGTCTTCCAGCGCGACAAGAACCACCCCTCAATCATCATCTGGTCGCTCGGGAATGAGACGGGTTCCGGAAAGAACTTGGAAGATCAGGGCGATTGGCTGAAGGCGCACGATCCGAGCAGGCTCGTTCACTACTGCGACTTCCCGGCGAACTCCCCGCATACAGACATGGATAGTGCCATGTACAATTCGCACGATGCGATGCGCTCCCGTGGCAAGGCGAAAACGAATCGCCCCTTCCTGCACGTGGAGTATGCGCACGCCATGGGCAACGCCTGCGGACGCTTCGCCGAGTATATCGCCCTTTACGAGGAGTATCCGCGCCTGATCGGTGGTTTCATCTGGGACTTCGCCGACCAAGGATTGCGTGGCGATTTGGACAAGGCGTGGATGGAAGCCGAGAAGAAGGCTAAGGGCGAGAAAGCAAACGTGCCCCTCCGCTTCAAGCTCGCTCCGAAGACAGGGAAATCGCTCGTCTTCGGCGGTCAGTTTGGAGACGTGCCGAACTTCGGCGACTTCTGCGATGACGGCGTCTTCACCGCGGAACGCAAGGCGAAGGGGCACTACTGGGAAATCAAGCACGCGCAGCAGTACTTCGGCTTCGCATGGAACGAGGAGAAGCAAGAGCTGACCGTAACGAGCAAGTACTTCCATAAAACGGCGGAAGGATATTCGCTTTACGACCTCTATGGGCAGAAGTTGGGCGACGTGCCTGCGTTGAAGCCGGGCGAGAGTGCAAAGTTCCCGATGGTGGTTCCCGACCGCGGGATCGACTTCCCCGTATTCGTCTGCCATCAGGACGCGCCGACGAAGGGCGACATCTTGCACCGGGCAGAGGCGTGGTTCGCCATTCCGCACCTGAACGACCGTATGCGGTCACACATGCATAAGGCGCGGTTGCCGGAGATTAAGATGCTCGTCAAGGAACAGGACGGCGCGATCGAGATCTCGAATAGCGACGCAGGCAACGGGCGCGTGGTCTTCCGCGACGGTATGCTCTCCTCCATTTGGAGCAACGGGAAGGAGTTGCTCGTCTCCCCGGTTACGTTCACGCTCTACCGTGCGCCGGTCAACAACGACCGCTGGATTAAGGGCTCGACCATTTGGCGTTCGCTGTTTGACCAGAAGCCGCGCTGCCTTTCCATGACGTGGCGTAAGCTGCCCGGAGCGCAAGAGGCGGTACAGGTAACTGCCCAGATGGCGACCGAGGGCGGTCAAGTGCCCTACGTCTACACGCAGGTATGGACGGTCTTCATGAACACGGTTATCTGTGAAGGCGTCTTCTATCCGGAATCGTCCGAAACGGTAATCCCGCGCTTGGGATACGAGTTTGCGGTTAACAAGGACTTGGATGCCGTGCGCTACCAAGCCATGGGGCCCTTTGAGAACTACGTCGACCGCAAATCCGGCGCATGGCTCGGGCGTTTCGCGATGAACGTAAAGGACTTCTTCGTCCCCTACGCCGAGACGCAGGAATACGGCAACCGCGAGGGTGCGCATTGGCTGTGCTTGGACGACAATACCAACGCCATCTCCTTCTTCCCGCTCAAACCGCGCAAGCCCTTCGCCTTCTCCGTTGGACAGTGGGATGCGCGCACGTTGCATAAGGCGGTGTTGCCTTCGCTCTTGCCGACTCCGGACAAAACGTGGATCCACTTGGACTACGCACAGACCGGGCTCGGGAACGCCTCCTGCGGTCCGCGTCCGTGGCTGGAGGATCAGGTGTTCAATCGCCCGTTCGCGTTCGGCTTCGGCATCCGTTACGGCACGCGCCCCTACCGGTTTGAGCTGTTCCGCGAGAGCGCGGGCTTGGCGATGATCACGCGGGACGCTAAGGGCATGGTCTCGGTGGAGCCGACCTGCAAGGGAGCAAAAGTGATGGTCTCCGTCAATGGTGGCGAACCCACGGAATACACCAAGCCCTTCCCCTTGAAGAGCGGCAAGGTCTCCGCCACGGTGATTCCAAAAGCCGACCAACTCCCGACGCCTACCCTTGAGCGCACCTTTGAAGCCCAGCTTGAACGCTCGGCGTGGAAGGTGATCAACGTCTCCTCGGAGGAGCCCGGCGAAGGGAACGTGGCGCACGTCTTCGACGGTTCAGCCATGACCTACTGGCACACGGAGTGGCGTAACGTCTACGCCAACTATCCGCACGCCTTCACGCTGGACTTCGGCGACACGTTGGAGATTTCCGCCATCAAGCTTCTCCCCCGCATGGACGAGGTCAACGGCTTGATCGGCACCTTCAAGGTGGAGCTGAGTGACGACGGCAAAGCGTGGAGCACCGCCTTCGAAGGCGCGACCGGCTGGACGGCGGGCAACCGCGGTTGGAAGACCTTCAAGGTCAAGACAACCAAGGCGCGGTTCCTGCGCTTCACGGCTCTCTCCCCCGCCGTGAAGGGGCACATCTGGGCAACGCTTGCCGAGCTCTCCGTCGTGGCGCAGTAATGCGTGCGCGGAGAGCTGAGGGCAAACCTTCTTCCGCCATCGAGGCGTAAGCGATGCTGGAAAACCCGATTACGTATTGCATGAACGTACACTCAGGCGAGAGCCTTGCCGACATCGGCAAGGCTCTCGAAGTCGTTACGATTCCTCTGCGTAATGCGTTAGGCGTGCGAGACGTCTTCCCCATCGGGTTACGCTTCGGAGCCGTTGCAGCCAAGGCATTGCGCGCCCCCGAGCAGAAGCGTCGCTTCGCCAGTTTCATGGCGCGCAACCGCATGGCGGCGATCGGCGTGAACGGTTTCCCCTTTGGCACATTCCACGGTAAAGAAGTCAAGACCGCCGTCTACGAACCCGATTGGTCGGATATGCGGCGCGTGCGCTATACGTGCGACCTCTTCTACGCGTTGACTCAGCTCCCCGCCATGCGCATGGGTTCTCACAACCTCAGCGTAACCACCGTCCCGCTCGCCTACGACAAGGGGCAAGGTTGCTCCGAGCTTTTCCTCAAGCGGATGTGCGACATGGCTCTCTTCCTGCGCAAGTTGGAGGGCTTTACCGGGCAACGCCTCTGCCTCGCGCTCGAACCCGAACCCGATTGTCTCCTGGAATCCACGCAGACGACCATCGACTTCTTTGAGCGTCTGTGGCGACACCCGGAGTGGAAGCCCGCGTGGCGGGAGTACATCGGCGTCTGCTTCGACACGTGCCACTTCGCGCTCGGCTACGAAGACCCCCTCTCGGCTCTGAAGACACTCGTCGCCTCTAAGATTCCGATAGCGCGCATCCAGGCTTCCGCCGCGCTTGAGTTCTCTCCGTTGGCGACCGAGCAGGACTTTGAGCCGTTCCTCGACGCCGTCTATCTGCACCAAACCCGCCGACAGGAAGAGCGTTCGCGCCTGACGGCATATGCGGATTTAACCCGCGATATCTTCCCGGAACTCATCGGCAGGCATGGGCGCATCCACTATCACGTGCCCCTCTCCTGGACAGGCAACGACCGCCTCGGTAGCACGCGCCACACGCTAACTCCGGACTTCTGGCGTTACGTTCGCGCTGGTGGCTGGCCCGTCGAAGTCGAGACCTACGCCTACTCGGTCTACCCCGAGCAACTGCGCACGCGCACCCTCTCCGAGCTTCTCCTCTCCGACATCTGCTGGGTGCGCGATCAGCTCCGGGGCGCCTAACGCCCCAAGCGCATACTTCCCGATAAACACGCCTTTACGCGTCGACGAACAATTCTGCCGTCGCAAAGAGCGGGTCGTTCGTGGCGCGGATTCCCAGCCGACGCAACCCCGCTTCGTCGCCCGGCGTCAGCATATGCGAAAGGTGCATCTCGCAATCCCGCAATACCGAGAGCTGTTCGAGAGCCGCTTTGGCATTGGCATCCGTAGCCGCGCAGATGGCAAGGGCGACCAGCGTCTCATCCAAGTTCAGTGAGCCGTACTTGCCTTTGAGAATCCCCTGCTTCATGTGCGTAACGCTTGAAATCGTCTCGGGAGCAAGGAGATGGATGCTATCGGGAATCTTCGCCAAATGCTTCGCGGCATTCAGAACGGTTGACGCCGCGGCATGAAGGCTCGCGGAGTTCTTCCCCATAACAATCGTTCCGTCCGGCAATTCCAGAGCCGCCCCGCATGCGACCCCCTCCAGCTTGCGCGAGAGCGACGCCTCGTGCGCCGCCTGACGCGCCGGCGTTACCACCGGGCGATCCTCCGGCGCGAGTCCGAGTTGGTGCATCAAGCGGTCAACCACTTCCACGGGGCGTTTGTCGCTTGCCCCCTTGGCGACCGCGTCAGAAAGATGGCGGAAGTACCGCCGAATGATCTCCTGCTTCGCAGCCTCCGTGCAGACGGCGTCATCGATAATCCCGGACGAGATGCAGTTGACCCCCATATCCGTCGGGCTCCGGTAGGGGCACTCTCCGCCCCGATCCAACCGCGTCCAAATCTCGCGCAACAGCGGAAACGCCTCCACGTCGCGGTTGTAGTTCACCGCCACCTTGCCATAGGCTTCGAGGTGGAAGGGGTCAATCATATTGATGTCCCCAAGGTCTGCCGTCGCCGCCTCGTAAGCGAGGTTGATGGGGTGGCGCAAAGGCAAGTCCCAAACCGGGAAGGTCTCGAACTTTGCGTATCCCGCCGGACGCCCCGCCATCCGGTCATGGTAAAGCATGGTCAAACACGTTGCCAACTTCCCTGAACCGGGACCGGGCCCCGTAACAACCACAATCGGGCGCGTTGTCTCGACGTACGCATTCGCCCCGTAGCCCTTCTCCGAAACCACCAAATCCAGATTCGAAGGATACCCCGGCACGGCGCGATGCAGTTTAACCGTTACCCCTCGCGCCTCCAACTTGTTCTTGAACTGCAACGCCGCGGGCTGTCCGTCAAAGCGCGTAATCACCACCGCGCAGACGTGAATGTCCCACGCACGAAGACTGTCGATAAGCTTGAGCGCGTCATCGTCGTAGGAGATTCCGAAATCGGCGCGCATCTTCTTGCGCTCGATGTCCTCGGCGTAGACGCACAGGATAATCTCCGCCTGATCGCCGAGCGACCGGAGCAACCGCAGTTTCACGTTCGGGTCATAGCCCGGCAGAACCCGCGCCGCGTGGTAGTCGTACATCAACTTCCCGCCGAACTCCAGGTACAGCTTGTTTCCAAACGCCTCCGCCCGCTTCTTCAGACCTTCCGCCTGCTTTTTCAGATACGCTTCGTTGTCAAATCCGAACTGCTTCATCGTTGCCTTCCAACCTCAAAAACAAGTTCCGTCTCTCCCCATAAAGCGGGAGCAAACCCAGAACCAAGACGGGGCAGTATTCTACCATAACTCCCCCTCCCCCGCTCCCCACCCCCGCAACCGAGTTTGTGGTGTCTCCGCACCGCGTTTGACCCAAACGCGAACCGGACACGACCCGATCGCGGTTCGGACACCCCCCTTTTCCCTATCTTTACCAAAAAGGTAG
>CAVDHG010000109.1:0-7143 GCA_963608725.1 Agathobacter rectalis
GGGATGTGCCGAGATGTTCATAACTTTGGGGCAGGGAGGGGTGGATTTTGACCCCAAAAAGAGGAGTCTCCGCACCGCGATCGAGGTGTCTCCGCCTCGCGTCTCCCTCGTCTCCGCCTCGCGTTTCCCCCGAACTCGGTTGCGGGGCAGTTTTCGCCACCCCCTCCGGCGGTTTTGCATAAGTGCTTGAGTTTCCGACGCCCGATTCGCGCCTTTTTCACGATAAGCTCTTGTCCTTTCTAGTGATGTACCGAAAAAGGGAAGAGTAGGGGGCAAAAGCGGGTAGATTTTGAACCCAAAAACCGGGGTGTCCGCACCGCGATCGAGGTGAGGTCGGTTCGCGTTTGACCCGAACGCGGTGCGGAGACACCTCAAACTCGGTTGCGAGGGGGAGGGCTTTGGTATACTGGGCATATGCGTAGGAGTTTGAGTTAAAGAATCGGAGGAAAGAAAATGGTCAGTAACGACAATGGGGTTGGAGAAGTGAGCGTAGCCGAGGAGGCAGTGCCCTTCGTCCATTTACACGTGCATACGGGTTATTCGCTCCTGGACGGGGCGTGTCGGGTGCCGGCACTCGTCAAGCGGGCGAAGGCCCTCAAGATGAAGGCGTGCGCAATCACCGACCACGGTAACCTCTACGGGCTTAAGGCTTTCTATGATTGTTGCAACAAGGAGGGAATCAAGCCGATTCTGGGGTGCGAAACGTACGTGGCGCGGTTGGGGAGAGCCGACCGGACGGAGCGCAGTGGCGACCATCTAATTCTCCTGGCGAAGAACTTGACGGGGTATCACAACTTGCTGAAGTTGATTTCCCGAGCGAATATTGAGGGGTTTTACGCCAAACCACGCGTCGACAAAGAGTTGTTGGAGCAGTATCACGAGGGGCTTATTTGCTCCTCGGCGTGCATCGCGGGGACGATCCCGCGGTTAATCAACGAGGGGAGGTTGGAGGAAGCAGAGAAGGAGGCGAAGTGGTATCAGGCTCTCTTCGGGGAGGACTACTACTTGGAGATCATGCTTCACAAGTCGGAGATTCACGGCTTCGGCGAGGAGGAGCGCGAAGACCTCTACCTCCGGCAGAAGCGCGTGAATGCGGCGTTGCTGGAGTTGGGGAAGAAGTTGGGGATAACGGTCATTGCGACGAACGACGTCCACTTCCTCCAGAAGGAGGATGGCGAGGCGCACGACGTGCTTCTCTGCGTGAGCACGGGGAAGAAGCTGACGGACGAAAAGCGGTTGCGCTACACCCAGCAGGAGTGGTTTAAGAGCTACGAGGAGATGTGCGCCAACCTGCCCGACAACATTGAGCAGATCCAAAACACGGTGGCAGTGGCAGACAAGATTGAGACCTACAACCTCAACTCTCCGCCCATCATGCCGAAGTTCGCGATTCCGGAATCGTTCGGGACGGAGGCGGAGTACGCCGAGCGTTTCCCCGAGGAGGCGTTGAAGGAGGAGTTCAGCCGGTACGAGAAGTTCGACGGTTACGACAAGGTTCTGCGCATCAAGCTGGAGAGCGACTACCTCAATCACCTGACGTGGGAGGGCGCAGCGAAGCGTTGGCAGGGCGAGGCGTTGACGGAGGATATTCGCGAGCGACTCGCCTTCGAGCTGGAAACCATCAAGCAGATGGGCTTCCCGGGTTACTTCCTTATTGTGCAGGACTACATCCGGGCGGCGCGAGAGATGAAGGTGATTGTCGGGCCCGGGCGTGGCAGTGCCGCGGGAAGTGCGGTGGCGTACAGCTTGGGCATCACGGACATAGACCCCACAAAGTATGACCTGCTCTTCGAACGCTTCCTGAACCCCGATCGTATCTCCATGCCGGATATTGACGTGGACTTCGATGACGCCGGGCGCGGGCGCGTGTTGGAGTGGGTAACGGAGAAGTACGGCGCGGAGCACGTGGGGCACATCGCGACCTTCGGGGTAATGGCGCCCAAGAGCGCGATTAAGGACGTGGCACGCGTGTTGGATTATCCGCTCTCCGAAGCTAACGCGCTCGCTGCGATGGTGCCGAACACGCCCAAGATCACCTTCGCCAAGGCGTTCAAGGAGAATCCGAAGCTGGCGGAAGTGCTTGAGGGGAACGACTCCGAGAAGCGGCGCATCCTAGAGCTTGCCATGCGCCTGGAGGGAACGACGCGGAATGTGGGCGTGCACGCCTGCGGGATTATCATTAGCCGAGACCCGCTGATGGAGACGATCCCGGTCAATCCCACCGAGAATGAAAGCTTGATGACCACGCAGTACGACGGGCACTTCGTAGAGCCCATCGGGTTGCTGAAGATGGACTTCCTCGGTCTGAAGACGCTCTCCGTCCTGAAGGCGTGCTTGCTTTCCATTAAAGAGTCGCACGGGATCGACATCAACATGGAAGAGATCCCCATCGACGACCGGGCGACCTTCGAGCTTTTCTCACGCGGAGAGACGGACGGGCTCTTCCAGTTTGAATCCGACGGGATGAAGGGGCACCTGCGCGCCCTGCGCCCCAACCGCTTCGAAGACCTCGTGGCAATGAACGCCCTGTATCGCCCCGGGCCCATGGCGTATATTCCTTCGTTCGTGCGGCGCAAGCACGGCGAGGAGAAAATCGTCTACGACCACCCGTTGATGGAGACGTATCTCAAAGATACTTACGGCATCACCGTCTATCAGGAGCAGGTGATGCTCCTCTCGCGTCTGCTCGGCGGCTTCACCCGTGGCGAGTCCGACTCCCTGCGTAAGGCTATGGGCAAGAAGCAGGTGGAGGTGATGGAGTCGCTCTACGTGAAGTTCATCGAGGGCTGTAAGCGCAACCCGGCGTTCTTGGAGCCTTGCAAGAGCGAAGCCGAAGCGGAGCGCATAGCCAATAAGATATGGTCGGATTGGAAGGCGTTCGCTGAGTATGCCTTCAATAAATCGCACTCCGTCTGCTACGCCTATATCGCCTACCAGACCGGCTACCTTAAGGCGCACTACCCCGCGGACTTCATGTGCGCGCAAATCTCGTCCGAAATCGGGCACTTCGACAAGATGCCTGCGCTCGTCTCCGCGGCGAACGACATGGGGCTCACGCTCCTGCCTCCCGACGTAAACGCCTCGCGCTCCCGCTTCGCGCCGGAGGGGAAGGACGCCATCCGATTCGGCTTGGGTGCGATCCGCAACGTGGGCGAGGCGGCGGGCGACCAAATTGTCGCCGAGCGCGAACGCAATGGCGCGTATAAAGGGCTCGTCGACTTCTGTACGCGCCTCTGCAGTGAGCAGGCGCGCATCGCCAATGGCAACAAGATGTTCGTCACCAAGCGTGCGATTGAAGCTCTCATCCGGAGCGGAGCCATGGCGTGCTTCCATGACGTAACGCAGGGGCAGCTCCTGAACGGTATCGACTTCGCCTTTTCGTGCGTGGCGTCTGCCGACCGCGACAACGCTTCCGGGCAGACCTCGCTCTTTGATCTTTCCGGCGCGGATGCCGATGCGTCTGCGCGTGGGGACGCCTTGCCGGAAGCTCCCGACCTCTCCGAGAAGGAACGGCTCCAGAACGAGCGCGAGCACCTGGGCATCTACATCACCGGGCACCCCGTCGCCCGCTATCGCACGCTCGTCCACTCCTTCCGCACGCTTGCGCTCGACCGCACGGATCACGCCCACGACGGCGATATGGTGCGCGTGGCGGGGTTGCTCGCCGGTGTGCGCCAAGAGATTTCTAAGAAGAACAAACGCCCCTGGGCAGAGCTGACCCTCGAAGATGGGGACGGCGCGATCAAGGCTCTCGCGTTTAGCGACGCCTGTGAACGCTACGGCGAACTCATGAAGCCCGATACCGCCGTCCTGCTCACCGGGCGGGTTAAGAAGGAAGAGGGGCGCGACACGATTCTCTACGTGGGCGAGCTTTACGCCTTAAGCGAAGCTCCCGCGCACTTCGCCAAGGGGCTGCGCATCCACTGCCGAGTGGAGAACGACGTCTCCTCCTCGCAGAAGATGACCGCTCTCCGGGAGATCTTCAAGGAGTTCCCGGGGGGCTACCCCGTTTCGCTCGTGCTCACACTTCCGGACAATCGCTCGGCGATCATCAAACCAGAGTCCAAGTGGAGTATCGACCCCTCCTTCGCCTGCATCGAGAAGATTGAAGCCCTCCTGGGGCGCAATACCGTCTCCTACGAATTGAAAAGCAAAGACATCACTTTGGAGTCCCGCTATGCCCGCAGAAAGTACCCTTCCTCCGCCAACGCCTAACGCCCCTTCCGCGCCCACAGCCTTGCGCCTCACCGCGCTATTCCTCTACCCGCTCGCTTCCGCGCTCCTCGTGGCAACCGCCAGTCGCATCTACGCCCAGTGGACAGGGGGTTTTACGTCCTGGTTTGCCATTATCCCGCCCCTCTTAATCGGCGCGTGCGTTGCTTGGTTGTGCGCCCGGAAAACCCGCCGATGGGCTGGCGAGCGCACCTGCCTCGGCGTTGCGCTTCTGGTTGCCATCCTCGCCTTTATGGCGTTCGGGAATACTGCACAGGTGGTCAAGGAGTGGACGCTTCTTTCGCTTCGAATCGGGCTGGACTACAACGCGTGGCACGCCTTCGTGGCGCGCAAGGCGATCTTCTGGCTTGCGCCCTCCATGTTCTTACTGCCCTTCCTCTGGCTGAACAACGGCGTCGAGCGTGGCAAGCTGACCGTCTTCTTCGGTTTCTGCTCCGGACTCATCTTGGCGCGGATCGGCATCGGGCGCATCCCGACGCGTTGGATTCTCGATGTCTCCCTCCTCGCGATGCTCATGCTGCCCTTGCTTTGGGGCTTCTCCGCCTACCGGCGCATCTGGACAAAGTGTGCGCTCGCCCTCCTCATGCTCATGCTGGGCGCGGGGTGGTACTTCGGCTCCTTCCGCTCGGCGCGTGAACTGCTTACCGAGGTCAACCCCTTCGCCCCCATCGCCGCCCGCGACAACCTCTACACCGGCGAAGGCACCGAGGGCGTTACCCTGCGCGAAGGGCGAGTCTTGCGCGTTGCCAGGATTGACCGCGCCTCGCGCACGGCGTCTCAGTTGATTCCCGTTCTGCTCAAGCCAAACGCCTCTGCCCGTATCGCCGTGCGCCCGCAAGCGGACGATCCCCTCCTCCCCACCTTCGAGACCGGTCAACTCAAGGGACTCTACGATGCCCTCTGGGTGGAGTTACCCCCCGCTTGGATGCCCGACGAGCGCGACTACTTCGGCGGGGGCGCACTGGAAGCCGCCCTGACGCATCTCCAGCCCGAAGGCGTGCTCGTCTACGACATGGACGCCCACGCCCTGAACGCCCGTATGGTCATGGAGCGCATCGGCATCTTAAAGGTGCGTTTCCCCTACGTCCAGATCTGGGTTACCGGGCGCAACATGTGGCAACTTGTCGCCTCGCGCAAACCCATCACGGCAGACCTTGAGCAGATCTCCGCGCTCAACGACCGTGCGCCCATCGCCCAAGCTCTGCTCCGCGCCAACATCGATTCCCCCGTTACCCTGCTTGCCTGTTGCCTTTCTGCTCAAGCCCAAACCCTCGAAGAACGCCTCGTGGAGCCGATCGCGCCCAAGGTACGCTGGCAGGAGGCTCGGGAAGCGCGTAAACTCCTCTTCGATGGTATAGGCTCTCAACGCCTTGAGGAAGCCTTCGCCCCGCAGATGGATTCCGAGATGCCCTGGGTCAAACTCCCTCCCGCCCTTGCCGATTCCCTTAAGCCCACCCTCGCGCTGTTGCGTGAAGCGCGTGCGCTCCTCTTTAAGGGGAAGTATAAGGAGGCTTCGCAGATTGCGCCGTGCGATCCCTACCTGCTGGGTTTGGCAGATCGGGAAATCTCCACGGCGCACGCTTGGGAACAGCTCGCCGAACACGAGAAGGCGTTGGCTTCCTATGCTTCTGCCTTCGTCTTGGCGCAACCGGCTATGGCAGATGTCCTCGACGCGGCTTCGATCGCCCAACGCACCGCCAAGCCCGAACGCGCCGAGGTCTTCTATCAGTTTGCCGAGGTCTTAAACCCCTCCGATCCGAAATACCTCTGGCAATACGTCTACTATCTACTCGACCACAACCGTCCGGCGGATGCGCTGCCTTTCGCCGAGCGCGGAGTCGAAGGCGCGGATGACCCGGAGGAGCGCACCTTGTGGCAGTTCTGTGTGGCGCAATGCCTCACCCTCCAACCCAAGACGAAGCAGGAAGGACTCCAACGCGCGCGAGCTATCGCCAAGTCTGCCTCCACTAAATTCGAGCGCGATATCTATATCCCTGCCTATGCCAAGCTCCTTATCGAAACGGGCGACTTCGTTAACGGTATCCGGGTGAAGCGACACTTCCAAGCCTACGACGAGTTACTTGAAGAGCCGACCCCACCCTCCATCCGAAAGGTTCAGAAGAAATGACCCCGCAAGACGTTATTATCCTCGGAGCCGGCGGGTTAGGACGCGAACTCTTCTGGTGGTCGCAGGACGCCGGATTCCGTCCTATTGGATTTATCGATGACGATCCGGACGCCTTGGAGGCATATACCGGCTACGCGCCAATCATCGGCAACGTCGCCGAGGCTCCGCTTTCGGCTCCGCTCCTCTGCGGGATCGCGCAAAATGAACCCCGCGCTCGATGCGTGGCGAACCTCCTGAAGCGGGGTGCCAACTTCGTCTCCTGCATTCACCCGCAGGCAAAAGTCTTGCCTTCGAAGCTCGGAACGGGAGCCGTTGTCGCGCCCTTTGCCTTCATTGGAGCGGATGCGCAGGTGGGCGACTTCCTCTTTATGCAGAGCGGAGCCGTTTTGGGACACGATGTGCACGCCGGGGACTTCTTAAGGATGGATACCTCCGCTTTCGTGGGCGGTTTCGCGACCCTTGGTTCTGGCGTAACGCTCTATACCGGCGCGAAGGTCATGCCGGGGAAGACGGTTGGCGATGGTTCCACGCTCGGAGCTGGCTCCGTGCTTCTCTCCAACCTCCCCCCCCACACCACCGCCTTCGGCATCCCCGCCCAAAAACTCTAACCCCCACCTCCCCGCAACCGAGTTTGGAGTCTCTCCGCACCGCGTTCGGGTCAATCGCGGTGCGGACACCCCCCTTTTTAGGTTCAAAATTCACCCGCTTTTGCCCCCTACTCGACCCTTTTTCGGCACATCCCCTACTCTATCAAGCCCTTATCGCGAAAAAGGCGCGAATCG
>CAVDHG010000110.1:0-7133 GCA_963608725.1 Agathobacter rectalis
CCCCGCAACCGAGTTTGGGGTCTGTCCGCACCGCGTTTACCCCAAACGCGAACCGGACTCACCTCGATCGCGGTTCGACCACCCCCCTTTTCCCTATCTTTACCAAAACGGTAGGGATTCCCTTTTTCCAACCCCCGCAACCGAGTTTGGGGTCTGTCCGCACCGCGTTTACCCCAAACGCGAACCGGACTCACCTCGATCGCGGTTCGGACACCCCCTTTTTCTCTATCTTTACCAAAAAGGTAGAGATTCCCTTTTTCAACCCCCTTGAACCGAGTTTGCCCGGTCTCCGCACCGCGATCGACCCGAACGCGGTGCGGAGACACCCCGAACGCGGTTGCGGGGTAGGGGAGGTGTGGGGTTGGAAAAGGAGGAGTTAGGGCATAAAACAACTCGCGGGGCACGGTCAAGTGCCCCGCGAGTCGCGGTTAGGTGCCAAGAGGCAGGTTAGGCGTTCTGCTGGTCGAGGTCGTGCATGGCTTCGCGCCGGGAGAGCTTGATGCGCCCGCGCTCGTCAATGCCGATGCACTTCACCATCATGCGGTCGCCCACCTTGCAGACGGCGTCCACGGAGGGAATCCGGCGGTCGGAGAGCTCGGAGATGTGGCAGAGACCGTCCTTGCCGGGGAGAATCTCGACGAAGCAACCGAAATCCTTAATGCCGGTAACGGTGCCCTCATAAATCTTGCCCTCTTCGGCTTCGGCGGAGATGGCTTCCACCTCGCGCTTGGCATTCTCCATCGCCTCGGCGGAGACGGCGAAGATCGAAACCTTGCCATCCTCGGCGATGTCGATCTGGGCGCCGGTGGCGTCGGTAATGCGGCGGATGTTCTTTCCGCCAGGGCCAATCAGCTCGCCAATCTTATCCACGGGGATCTGGATGGTGGCGATGCGAGGCGCGTAGGGCGAAAGCTCGGCGCGAGGCGCGGGAATGACGGTTGCCATGTAGTCGAGTACGTGGTTGCGACCCACGCGGGCAGCTTCGAGTGCGCCCTCAACGAGATCCCAGGTGAGCCCGCGGATCTTGAGGTCGACCTGGAAGCCGGTGATGCCCTTACGGGTGCCGCCGATCTTGAAGTCCATGTCGCCACAGTGGTCTTCCGCGCCAAGGATGTCGGTTACCAAGACCTTCTTCGAGAGGTCGGGCGTGGTAAAGAGACCCACGGAGATGCCAGCCACGGGCGCACGCAGGGGGACGCCCGCATCCATCAGCGCGAGGCACCCGCCACAGATGGACGCCATGGAGGAGGAGCCGTTGGAGCCCATGATTTCGCTCACCACGCGCACGGAGTAGGGGTAGTCCGGCGGGAGGACTTCGGCGAGGGAACGCTCGGCGAGTGCGCCGTGCCCGATTTCGCGACGCCCGGTGGAGCCGAGGCGACCGACTTCGCCCGTGCAGTAGGGCGGGAAGTTGTAGTGGAGGATGAACTTCTTGGACTTGGCGCCGCCGGTAACGGAGTCGAGATCCTGCGCATCCTTGGAGGTGCCGAGGGTAACGGTGGCGAGGTTCTGGGTTTCGCCACGGTTGAAGACTGCCGAGCCGTGCAGACGCGGAAGGACGCCCACCTGCGCGGCGAGCGGGCGGATCTCATGCTGGGCGCGACCATCGATGCGCTTGCCACGCTCCAAGAAGTTGGCGCGAACGGTTTCGATCTCAAGCGCGTCGAAGAGGTGGACGAACTTGACGTCGTCAATCACCCAGTGCCCATCCTCGTCCTTACCGTACTTCTCTTGGCAGGCGGCGAGCAACTCTTCGCGGATCGCCTTCACGGCGTCCTCGCGGGCGAGCTTGTCGTGGATGAGGAGCGCGTCGGCAAGTTTGGCTCCGCCAAGCTCGCGGATGAAGCCCATCTTCTCGGGATCCTCGGGCTTGTCGGCGATTTCCTTGTCGGGAAGCCCCAGCGCACGGCGCATCTCAATCTGAAGATCGATGATCTTCTCCACTTCCTCGTGGGCGCGCTTCATCGCGGCAAGGAAGTCCGCCTCGGAGATTTCCGCAGCGGAGCCTTCCATCATGAGGAACTTACCGCGGAGACCGGCGTAGAGGAGGTCGAGATCGGACTGCTCGCGCTGTTCGTGGGTGGGGTTGATAATCCATTCGCCATTGATGCGCCCAATGCGCACGCACCCGATAGGCCCCATGAAGGGGACGTCGGAGATGTGAAGCGCGGCAGAGGCGGCGTTGACGGCAAGGACGTCGCCCTCATGCTTGCCATCGCAGCTGATGAGCATGGAGTTGACCTGGACGTCGTTGTAATAGCCGTCGGGGAAGAGGGGGCGGATCGGGCGGTCGCACATACGCGCCGTGAGGATTTCCTTCTCGGTGGGGCGAGCTTCGCGCTTGAAGAAGCCTCCGGGGAAACGACCGGCGGCGTAGAACTTCTCGCGGTATTCGCACTGCAGCGGGAAGAAGTCGATGCCTTCGCGGGGCTTGTCGGTGCAGGTTACGGCGGTGAAGACCGCGGTGTCGCCCATGGATACGATGACGGCTCCTGCCGCCTGTTTCGCGAGAAGACCGGTTTCAATCGTGAACTTTTGTCCGGCGATCTCGGTGGTGAATTGCTTACTGTTTTGCATGTTGTGTCCTAGCCCGCAGGTCGTGGCCGGAAAGAACGCTGTGCCACCCTGTCTGCGGAATGTATTGTCGCTTGTCTTTCCGCCGGGGAGAATAGCACAAAGCCTTCTCTTTGCGCAAGTTGCAACCGGGCGGGGAATCGGGTATCGTAAGGGAAGGACAGGTTTCTTATAGGAAGGAGCAAGGACTATGCGAGCGTTCGGGTTTCTCTTTTGCCTTGGCTGGTGCGCCACGGTAGTGGCGTCTCCCATCAAGGTGGCGTGCATCGGAGACTCCATCACCTACGGCGCAGGCATCGCCAATCGCGCCGAGGATTCCTACCCCGCGCAGTTGCAGAAGCTCCTCGGGAAGAAGTACGAAGTGCGCAACTTCGGGAACTCCGGGCGGGGCGTCTACCTCCACTCGTGGCGGGGCAAGGAGCGCAGGGGCTACCGCTATATGCCTGAACACCAAGCTGCCCTCGCCTGGAAGCCGGACATCGTGATTTGCAATTTGGGCATCAACGATAATGGCGAATTCCTCAAGACGGAGCGCAAGGCACCCGGGACGTTTCGCGATGACTACCTCAAGCTCTTGGATGACTACCGCGCCCTGCCCACCAAGCCCAAACTCTACATCTGGGGCAAGCTGGCTCCGCTGGCTCCCGGGCAAACCTACTACCGCAGTCCCGAGCCCTTCCTCGCCCAAGTGGCACTCGAGGAGGTCGCGACGCGCTCCGGGGCGCAGTTGATCGATATGCAAACCCCGCTCCTGCCGTTGCTCTTGACGGATTTTCCGGACACCATTCACCCCACGGCGAAGGGTGCTCGCGTTATCGCCGAGGAAACGCTTCGTGCACTCCAACCTCCTGCGCCCGCGCCGATTCGCCGGTCGCGCCCGAAGACCGCTGTCGGCTGGGCAGAGCCATTGCCGGCGCAGTCGCCCGTGGCGTTGCCGAAGGATATTGCCTCGCGTGCCGAAACGTGGCTGTGCGCCGGGCAGTCGAACATGTTCTGGCCACTGGGGCGGTGCGCCAAGGCAAACGAAGAAGCAGCCGCCACGGCGTCCTGCGATATTCGGCTGTGGGATTTTGTCTCCGGTCAGTGGCGCCGCATCACGCCCGAGAATGCCAAGGAGTGGAGCGCGATTGCCGTCTCCTTCGCTGTTCGCCGGGCGAAGGCAACGCGTAAGCCGATCGCCATCCTGCTCGTGGATGTGGGTGGCGCGCCTACGGAGTCCTTCCTCTCCGACCCCGTGATGGCGTCCGTGGATGCCACGGGCAAGCCCCGCTACCCGCACCTGCTGAAGGTCGTGACGAATCGCAAACCGCTTGAGGATAACGAAGATTACCCGCGGACGTGGTGCAAGAAGGTGCACCGCGATCGGATCAAAGGCGAGGGTGGCGGTTGGGAAGTCGGCACGCTCTACCGCCTGGGCATTGCGCGAATCCGCCACCTGCCGTTAACGGGCATTCTGTGGTACCAGGGCGAATCGAACGCCTCCGTTGCGATCGGCGGGGAGAAGGACGAACCGCTCCCCGAAGACTACATGGAAGAGACGCTCCACGCGATCATTCAGACCTTGCGCCCGGATCCGAAGACGCCCTTCCTGATGATGGGGCTCCCGATCATGAACCGCCCGTGGGAGCCGTACCGCAAGTTGCAGAAGAAGGTTTGCCAGGAGACGGGTGCTATCTACCTGGACACCTTTGGCGCGGGGCTGGGCGAACCCAATAACGTCCACCCCACCAACAAGGTGCCCTTCGCCGAGATGGCAGCGAAGGCAGCGGCTCAAGCCGTGCGGAAGTAACGCCTTTTCAAATGCGAGGAGGGCGCGGGTCAACCCGCGCCCTCCTTTTTTGTTACGCCTCGAAGCGGTTAATGCGAGGCTCGGCTGTCGAAGACGATGGTCGCGCCCTGGCTCGGCTGGATGCGCGAAACGTCGCATGGCGCGCCGCCCGTCTGCTTGGCGTAGGCGGAGGCGATCGCTTGCGCGGCGGTCTCGGCGTCTCGCGTATTGACGAGCACCACCACCGAGCCTCCGAAGCCACCGCCGGAGAGTCGCGCCCCGAGCACGCCCGGCACCTTCTTGGCGATGGCAACGACGTCATCGAGTTCCTTGCAGGAGTTTTCGAACATCACCCGCGAGCTCTCGTGCGAATCGAAGAGGAGCTGACCGAATGCCGGAAGGTCGCCCGCTTCAAGCAACTTTGCGCCCTTGAGTACGCGCTCGTCCTCGCCGATGGGGTGGGCGGCGCGGTTGGCAACGATGGGGTCGAGACCGGACTTGTGCGCCTCCCACTCCGCCATCGAGACGTCGCGCAAGGCGGTAACCGGGTGCGAGAGCACGCCGGCAAAGAAGCGCGCCGCGTCTTCGCAGGCTTTGCGCCGGGTGTTGTACTGCCCATCCACGAGCGCGTGCTTGGCGTGCGGGTTGCACATAAGGAAGCAGACGTCCGCGCCCATATCCACCGTCTCAACCTTGAGCGTCCGGAAATCGGTCTTGACGAGTTTTCCATACGCCCCGCACAACGAGGAGATCTGGTCGAGAAGTCCGCAGGAGCAGCCGGCGTAATCATGCTCGGCAGCCTGCCCGATCTTGGCGAGCGTAACCGTGTCGGCGGGGATGTCGTAGAAGGCGCAGAGAGCCTTGGCGGTGCACATCTCCAACGCGGCGGACGAGGAAAGCCCGAACCCCATTGGCACGTTCCCGAGGAACATCCCGTCGAATCCCGCCGTCTGGGGCTTGATCTTCTCCAGCCCCGCCACGGTGCCGATCACGTAGTTCGCCCACGTGTCCTCCGTAACGGGCTTAGCACCCGAAAGCGGGAAGTCCACCTCATGCATGAGGTCTCCGGCAACAACGCGATTCTTGCCCTCGGTGTTGGGCGCGATAGCGAAGAAGGTGCCGTAGTCAATCGCCGCGGAGAAGACGTAGCCCTCGTTGTAATCGGTGTGATTGCCGAGCACTTCGATGCGCCCGGGTGCGTAGGAAACCACAACAGGCTCTTTGCCAAAGTGTGCGCGGAACTTGGCGAGCAGTTCGTCGTAGACGTGCTGATTGATCATGGCGTGAACTCCTTTACATTTGTTGCGGGGCGCAGCCCCGTTACTGACGGATGATGGCGAGCACTTCGTCGCGCTTTTCTTCCATTTCGGCGCGGCTCTTGGTGCTCTCCAGATTCAGGCGCACCAGTGGCTCGGTGTTCGAACAGCGGACGTTGAACCACCACGTGGGATACTCCACGCTCACGCCGTCCAGCTCGAAGACGTGCCCATCGGCATACTTCGCCTTGAGCGCTTCCAGGATCTGCTTCGGGTCGCACGTAACGGTGGTATTGATTTCCCCCGAGCAGGCATACTTGCGCAGGGGCGCAATCAGCTCCGAGAGCGGTTTGCCGGATTGCGTCACGATGTTGCAGAGCGCAATCACCGCCATGGAGGAGGACTCCGCCACGTAGTTGTCGCGGAAGTAGTAATGCCCGGAAAGCTCCCCGGCAAAGATCGCCTTATGCTCGCGCATCTGCGCCTTGATAAAGGCGTGCCCCACGCGGCTCATCATCGCCACCCCGCCCGCGGCTTCAATAACTTCCTTTACCACGCGGCTGGAGCGCAAGTCGTAGAAGATCACGCCCTTTTCGCGACTCAGGACGTCCTGCGCGATCAAGGCGGTAATGAGATCCATCGGGATGATCTCACCCTTTTCGTCAATGAAGCCTGCGCGGTCGGCGTCGCCATCAAAAGCCACGCCGAAATCATACGTTCCGCTCCGCACCACCTTCTGCAACTCCGCGAGCGTGGCGTGATGCAGGGGGTTCGCCTCGTGATTGGGGAATCGCCCATCGATTTCGCCGTAAAGCGCGGTCTGATCAACGGCTTGAGCGAAGGTCTGACTCTCCGGGATGCCCATGCCGTTGGCGTAATCGATAGCCAGCTTCGGACGCCGGGCGAAGTGCATGAAGGGGCGGACGTGCTCGCAATACGCCGGCAGGATGTCCACCTTCGAGACCGTGCCGGGCGTCTGCGCTTTGGGCGCGTAGGAGCCTTCGGCAATGATGCGCTCGATGTCGCCAATGCCCGTGGCTCCGGAGATCGGCACCGCTTGGGCTTTGCAGAGCTTAAAGCCATTCCACTCCGCTGGGTTGTGGCTTGCCGTGATCATGACCGAGCCATCCGCGCCCAGCGATCCATTGGCGTAATAATTCATCGGCGTGGAGCATAGCCCGATGTCAATGACGTCGACCCCTTGCTCCTGAAGCCCCCGCGTAAACGCCTCCTGAAGCGGGACGCCATGCGGACGGCAATCGCGCCCGACCACCACCTTCTTCGCTTGCGTAAAGGTGGCGTAAGCGCGCCCGATGTCATAAGCCGTTGATTCGGTTAAATCTTGACCGTAAATGCCACGAATGTCGTATGCCTTGAAAATGCCACTCATGTATACCTCTCTATGGACGCTTCTCTTCTACTATTATAACAAGCCCCCCTCTTTCCCCGCAAACAGCCCCCCGCCTCCCACCCCCGCAACCGCGTTTGGGGTCTCTCCGCACCGCGTTTCACCCAAACGCGAACCGACCTCACCC
>CAVDHG010000111.1:0-7126 GCA_963608725.1 Agathobacter rectalis
GGGAGAAAGGGGGCGGGCTTTTGGTACAATCCCTCATTATGGAAAAGCAAGTAACGCCCAGGCGGACGGTGGTCATCGTCGGCCGCCCGAACGTGGGGAAGTCTGCCCTCTTCAACCGCATTGCGCACCGCCGAATCGCCATCGTGCACGACCAAAGTGGCGTTACGCGAGACCGCATTGTGCGGGAGGTGGCTTGGCACGATGAGCGGTTCCACCTGGTAGACACCGGCGGGATACGCCTCTTTGACGGCACGCAGGAGCGCGACGCAATCGAAATGGCTGTGCGCGAGCAAGTCTCGGTGGCAATGGCAGATGCTGCAGTAATCATCCTGGTCGTCGACGTGCTTGCTGGGTTGCAACCAGCCGACGAGGAGGTCGCTCGGCTGGTACACAAGAGTGGGCGACCTTGCGTGGTGGCGATCAACAAGTGCGACTTGCCGCGTCATGAAGCCGGAGAGCACGA
The DNA here is from genome assembly GCA_963608725.1 of Agathobacter rectalis. Classification (GTDB taxonomy): domain Bacteria; phylum Verrucomicrobiota; class Kiritimatiellia; order RFP12; family DVOR01; genus Spyradenecus. Next base: position 464 of record CAVDHG010000111.1, read on the forward strand.
CTTTGACCGTCTCGCCTTCCCGGCGTTCAAGGTCTCCGCGCAACACAACCGCGGGATGGACGAACTCATGGCGGAAGTGGTTAAGGCTCTCCCGCCGAAGAGTGCCGAGGAGGTCAAGGCGGAAGCGACGCCCCTGCGGGTGGCAATCGTGGGGCGTCCGAACGCGGGCAAGAGTAGCTTCATTAACCGCCTGCTGAGGAGCGACAGAGTCATCGTCAGCGACGTGGCGGGGACGACGCGAGACTGCGTGGACGTGCCCTTCACGATTGGCTCGGGTGCGCTGGCGCGGAATTACGTGCTCGTCGACACCGCCGGGATGCGCCATGTGCACAAGATCGATAGTTCGGTGGAGCGGTTCTCGCTGTTCCGGAGCGAGGAGGCGGTGCGCGAGTGCGACGTGGCGGTGCTGGTGATGGATGCCGAGATTGGACCCACCACGCAGGATAAGTATATTGCTTCGCTCATCCAGCGGGAGGCGAAGGCGTGCGTCCTCCTTATCAACAAGTGGGATTTGGCGCGGGCGAAGGGTCATACCGAGACGGCAGCTCTGGCGCATCTGCGCGAATTGCTCCCCTTCCTGCGGCATGTGCCGGTGATGTTCGCGAGCGCAAAGGAAGGGTATAACGTGCGCAACTGCATCGAGGCGATCGACCTCGTGGCAGAACATCAACGGCGCGTCCTGCCCACCGGGGTGCTCAACCGCACGCTCACCAACGCCCTCTCGCGGGTGCAGATGCCGGGCAAGAACGGGCGTCACCTGCGCTTCCACTACGCCACGCAGACCGGGAGCAACCCGATGATCCTGCGTCTCTTCGTCAACGATGCGCGCTTGGCGACTAAACCCTTCCAGGACTTTCTCGTGCGCAACATTCGCGAAGCCTTTGACCTCGAAGGCGCGGCGATTATCCTGCAATTCCGCTCGCGGGTGAAGCCGGGCGAGGCGGGGCAGGAGAAGGCACCGGAAGCGGAGGAAGCGAAGCCCAGACGCCCCAGGGTGCAGAGCGGGCGAACGCCGCGAGCGGGGCGTGGAAGCAAGTCGACGCTCGGGCGCGGACGCAACAACCTCACGCCGAAATCGCGTCGACCGAAGCGTTAGGGGAGGAGCGGTGGCGAGCGCACAGAGGGCAGTCCGGTCGGAGTTTCTGCGCGCCTCGGCAGGGACGGGGAAGACGTATGCCCTCTCGATGCGGTACTGCACGCTCCTGATGGCAGGCGTCCCGCCCGAGACGATCTGTGCGCTCACCTTCACGCGGGCAGCAACGCGGGAGATCTTTCAGGCGGTGGTGGAGCGTCTGGTCAAGGGCGAGGCTCCGAGCGTCCCGGGAGGACTCACGCACGACGAAGCCTTGGAGAAGCTCCTGCAGGCTCTGCCGAAACTGCAAATCTCCACGATCGACGCCTTCTCGGCGCGGATTGCGCGACTCTTTGCCTACGAGCTGGAGTTGGATCCCGACTTCTCCCTCTACGAGGAGGGCGATAGCGCGGAGGGGCAAGCGGTCAGCCGGGAGGTGGTGCGCCGGGCAATGCGGGCAACGCCGGAGACTTCGGCAGAGTCGTTGGCAAAGCGGTTCAGCTCGGAACGTCGGCGCGGGGATGACACGTCGATCGTTAAGCGGTTGAACGCCTTCCTCTCGCAGTATGGCGCGTTGTACGCGGAGCACCCGGAAGGGTGGGGGAACCTAGACGCGTTGGCGGAGGCGTCGGGGGTGAAAGAGCCGGTACACCAACTGCTGAGCAAGGAAGAGCGGGACGAGATGTTGGCGCGCTTCAATGAGCTGCCCAAGCGGGTCGACTGTTCGAAGCTTGCGCGCTCAGTGCCGGATGACTACACACATAAGCTCGGCGGATTCCCACGGGATGGCGCGTCGATCTACGGGAGCCGGAGCGCGGGACTTTTCAAGGATGCCAACCTCGAGCACTTGCAGACGCTTCAGGATAAGGGGAAGTTCAAGGGACGGGGGAAGGACCCGCTGGTGTTGGATGCGCTGGCGCAGAAGGCGACGTATGCCCTGCTGGAGGATCTGTATGCGCGGGACTGCCAGCAGACGGCGGCGTATACGGCGTCCTTGGGCGAAGCACTGCGTGCGCTCCATCGCGCCGGCGAGCAGTATCGACAGGAGACCGGGAAGATCGGGTTTAGTCAGCTGACGCACGCGCTGTGCCGGACGATTCAGCAGGCGGGCAAGGCGCTCTCATTCGTCGACCCCGATAAGCTCTACGTGGCATACCGCATGGACGCGGCGGTGCGCCACCTTATGATTGACGAATTCCAGGATACGAGCCGCGAGCAGTGGGGCATCCTCTCCTCCCTGGCGTACGAACTTGCGCAGGACGTCGAAGGCTCGCGCACCTTCTTCTACGTGGGCGACGTTAAGCAGTCCATCTACGGTTGGCGCGGGGGCGACGCCACGCTCTTCGCCGACACGAGCCGGGTGCCGGCGATCGCCGAGGGCAAGGCGTTAACCGAGTCGCGCCGGTCGTGTCCGGACGTGATAGGCTTCATCAACCGGGCGATGGACTTCTCCGGCGAGAACGACCAAGCCTTCGACGCCCATCAGCTCCCCGTGATTAAGCGGTGGATCAAGGCGTGGCAACCGCACACGGCATACGACAAGTCCCGGCGCGGATACGTGCGCTTCGAGGTGTTGGACGGCAAGCTCGAAGAGGTGTGGACGGCGGCTGCCGACACGATAGCCGAGCGGTGGCAGGAACTGCGTGCGTGCAACCTGCGCCTGGCGGTGCTCGCAAATGATAACGGCACCCTCGAGACGATGCACCACCTGCTCCGAGCGCGGGGCGTGGCGTGCGCAATCGATGGCAAACGCTTCGTCTCCGAGACTGTCCTCGGTCAACTCGTCCTCCAGCTCCTGCACTGGCTTGCCGACCCGCGAGCGACGCGTTGGGGCGAGGTGGCGCGTCAGTGTGGCGTGATCGATTCGCCCGACGCCGAAACGCTGACCCGTTGGGTGGCAACCATCGCCGAGGGCGGGTACGTGGCGTGGCTGGAGCGTTGCTTCGGCGCGCCCTCGCTCCTCCACGGCAAACTCTCGGCGTGCGACTTGGAGGCTTACGAAGCCATCCGCCTCTGCCTCGAAGCGGTGGATAAAGCTGGCTCGGTCGATCCCCTTGAGGCGCGAGACGCCGTCGAGCACTACGCGATGCCCAGCATGGCGGGAGGCGGCGTCATCAACCTCATGACCGTCCACCACTCCAAAGGGCTGACCTTCGACGTCGTCTTCACCCTCCTCAAAGGCTCCTTCAGGAACGATAAAACCTGCGAATCCGGCGCGGGCTGGGTGATGGCTCCGCCCACCTTCCCCGCCTCCTTCGAGGCGTACGACGCCTTCGCCGACGCCATGAGCGACCGCCGAACCCTGCGCTTCATGGACGACCTGTGCGTGCTCTACGTTGCCATCACCCGTGCCCGGAGCGAACAGTGGGTGATCGCCCCGCGCATGGACAACCGGAAGAACGCCCTTGGCGACTCGAGCACCCGCGTTGGCTTGCTCTCGCGCCACTTCGCCGAGACGCGCCAAGACGGCATCCTCTACTCCAGCGGTTCGATGGCGTGGTGGCGAGACATCGCGAGCGAGGCTCCTCCGGCACCCGCGCCCGAACCCGCCCCCGCGGAAACGCCGTGGCAAGTCCTCCGGGGTGAGAAGCCTCCCGAAGTGGAGTTGCCCTCCGAACAAGTCCGCCCGCGAACCGTCGAAGAGCTCCTCTCCGGTGGCGGAGCGAAGGCGCGCCGAGCGGGCATCGCGCTTCATGCCCGCCTCGCCGCCGTGGCGTGGACGTCTACTCCCCCCGACGGGCTTTTCCCCGAAGTCTTCCGCGAGCCGAGCGAACCTTGCGAGCTATGGCGCGAACGCACCTTCTCGGTGCGCATCCCCGAGCAGGGGCGTTTCCGCTACATGGCTGGGCAGTTCGACCGCGTCCACATCTTCCCTGCGAGCCACCGCGCAGTCATCTACGACTTCAAGACCTCTCGTCTCCCCGAGGTTACCCCCGCCTACGCCCGCCAACTGCGCGACTACCGTCTTGCCCTCTCCATCCTAACCGGCATTCCCGAATCCGCCATTCGCATGGTCCTCCTCTTCACCCACGCTCGCCAAGCCCTTGAGGTGCCCAATGGCTGAGTTCCGCCCCGGCGAAGAAGCCTCCGGGATGCGCGTCGACGCCTGGCTCGCCACCCGCTTCCCGGACGTCCCGCGCACCGCTCTGCGTGCCTGGCTGGCGGCTGGCAACCTCACCTGCTCGGGCAAACCTTGCGCGAAGGGCGACCGCATGATCCCCGGCGCCACCTACGTCTGCTCTGCCCCGCCCCAAGCTCCCCGCCTCGCGCCCAACCCCTCCCTTCCTTGCACCGTCCTCTTCGAAGACGAGACGCTCCTCACCCTCTGCAAACCCGCCGGGATGGATTGTTGCCCGAACGCCCCCGAGGAGCGCGACACGCTGGCGAACGCCCTGCTTGCCCGTTACCCGGAGCTTGCCACGGTGGGCGACCGTGCGCTCCCGTGCGGAATGCTCCACCGGATTGACCGCGACACTTCTGGTCTCGTGCTCGTGGCAAAGACCCAACGCGCCTACGACGCTCTTCGAGCGCAGTTCACCGCCCACACCGCCCTCAAGCACTACGTCGCCCTCGTCGGCGCGGAGGTTTCGACTCCCGGGCACTTGGAGAACGAGTTGGCGCATAACCCGCGCTGTCCGGGCAGGATGGTTGATGCCTCGCGTTGGCACGATGCGCGCCGCCCCATGCGTGCGGTAACCGATTATTCGCCCGAACGCACCCTGCGCCTGAGCGGGGAAGTGTGTACGCTCCTCAACGTCGAGATCCGCACGGGCGTGACGCACCAGATCCGCGCTCAGCTCGCCTTTGCCGGAATGCCGATTATCGGCGACAAGCGTTACGGCGGGAGGCTCGTGGAGGGTTTCCCCCGCCACTTCCTGCACGCGAGCGCCCTCACCTTCACGCACCCGCACACCGGGCACAGCGTTACTCTCGAATCTCCCCTCACGGAGGATCTGCGCGCCCTCCTTCTGCACGCGCAGAGCGAAAGGAAAAAGCCATGTTAACGAAAGCGCACGCCGCGGCGGTTCTGGGAATCGGTGCCGAGCCGGTCGAGATTGAAGTGCACACCGTCCCAAGTGAGGATCCCCGCGTGCGCGTGGTGGGCTTGCCCGATACCGCCGTGAAGGAGAGCATCGACCGCGTGCGGGCGGCTCTGCGCAACTCCTCCTTCCGTCTGAAACCCCAATCGGTAACCATCAATCTCGCTCCCGCCGACCTGCGAAAGGAGGGCCCAGTCTACGACCTCCCGATCGCGCTTGCCCTGCTCGCCTCCTCCGAGGTGGCGTCGCTCCCCCTGCTGGCAACGGTGCCGGTGCTGGGCGAACTGGCATTGAGTGGCGAAGTGCGCCGGGTGCGCGGGGTGTTGCCCGTGGTGTTGGCTCTGCGCGAACGCGGTTTCAAGGCGGTGATGGTGCCGGAAGCCAACGCCGGAGAAGCCGCCCTCGTCGAGGGGATAGCCGTCTGGCAGGTGCGCACGCTCCAAGACGCCGTCGCCGTCCTCTCCGGCAAGGAACCGCCCACTGTCTGCCCCTGGCGACAGGACTGGCACGAAGATCTCTCCGACGCCGGGGACTTCGCCGACGTTAAAGGGCAAGCCGTGGCGCGTCGCGCTATCGAGGTCGCCGTCTCCGGTGGGCACAACATCCTGATGATCGGCTCCCCCGGCTCCGGGAAGACCATGCTTGCTCGGCGCATCCCCTCCATCCTCCCGCCACTCACCGCCGAGGAAGCTCTGGAGGTAACCGCCATTCACTCCGTCGCGGGCGTGCTCAAGCGGAGCGTCGTTACCGGTCGCCCCTTCCGCGCACCGCACCATACGGTTTCCGACGCCGGGTTGATCGGCGGCGGCACCCACCCGACTCCCGGCGAGGTCTCGCTCGCGCACCGGGGCGTCCTCTTCCTCGACGAATTGCCTGAGTTCCACCGGCACGTCTTGGAAGTGCTGCGCCAACCGCTGGAGGATGGCTTCGTGACGATTGCCCGCACCGCCGGGACGCTGACCTTCCCTGCCGACTTCATGCTCGTCGCGGCGATGAATCCTTGCCCTTGCGGTTTTGCCGGCGATCCGAAGCGCACTTGTCGCTGTTCCGAGCCTGCCATCCGGAAATACCGCGACCGCATTTCGGGTCCTCTGCTTGACCGAATTGATTTGCACGTTGAGGTTCCGGCGGTTCCCTTTGAGGAACTGTCGAAGCAGGCGCCGGGCGAATCCTCTGCGACCATCCGCGAACGCGTCCTTCGCGTCCGGGCGCGACAGCGTGCGCGGTATGCTGCTTTGCCGGGTGTACGGTGCAATGCGGATCTTCCGGCTGGCAAATTGCAGGAGGCGTGCCCGATGGAACCTGCTGCGGAAGCCATCTTACGCTCGGCGATGGACGAACTCGCCCTGACGGCTCGCGCCTATACGCGAATCTTGCGTGTTGCCCGAACGATTGCCGACATGGACAACCAAGACATCATTGCCCGCCAACATCTTTTTGAAGCCATCCAATACCGCGCCCTCGACCGCACCCTCTGGTAACCCCCCCAACCGCGATCCCCCTCCCTCCGCACCGCGATCGGGTCAATCGCGGTGCGGACAGACCCCAAAC
>CAVDHG010000112.1:0-7021 GCA_963608725.1 Agathobacter rectalis
GCGGGGGGGAGGGGGGTGGAAAAAGGGTTGGGTGGAGGTTGGGGTTTTGGTATACTGGAGGGCATGAAGTGTGCGGTTCTCTTCTCTACTCTTTGGTTGGCAATGGCGGTCGGTGCCGTGCCGGTCATTGACGTTAATGTCGCTGGCGTAGCCAAGCAGTCGCTTTCCCTCAAAGACATCTCTGCCCAGCAAACGGGCGGTCAGGCGTTCCTCAAGACGCTCCAGAACGACCTCGTGCGGTGCGGTTGGTATCGTTTGGCACCGAATGGGCAAGTGAAGGTAAGCGGTTCGCTCGCGGGCTCTGGGGGCGTAACCGAATCGCTCGCGGTAACGTGGCCCGGGCGGCGTTTCTCCTGGGACCGCAGTGCCACGAACAGCACGCAGGCGCGGCGTCATGCGCACGAATTGGCGGACGCCATCGTCGAAGCCACAACGGGCGAAAAGGGCATTGCGCAGAGCCGTTTCGCCGCGGTGGTGAAGACGGGCACCTCGGCTTCGGGTCAAGCCATTGAGGATCTCTACGTCTGCGACTACGATGGTTACAACCTGCAGCGTCTGACCTCCGACGGCGTGCCGATCGTTGGACCGCGCTTTTCGCCCGATGGGCGCAAGGTCTACTTCACGAGCTACCGTCTGGGCTTTCCGGCGGTCTTCGTGGCAGACGTGGCGACGCGCTCGATCTCGCGTCTTGCCTCCTTCCGCGGGCTGAGCACCGGCGCAGTGCCTTCGCCCGTAAACCCCAACAAGCTTGCCATTATCCTCTCGCATCAGGGCAACCCCGAGCTGTATGTAATGGACGCCACCACGAAGCACCTCACGCGCTTGACGCGGACGAAGCTCGCGGCAGAGGCGAGCCCGTGTTGGTCTCCGGACGGGAAGCGCATCTGCTACGTTTCGGACGTGGCGGGGTCTCCCCAGCTCTACATCGTGGACGTGGCGGGCGGTCAGTCGCGCAGGCTCACCTTGGGGCGCGGGGAATCCGTCCAGCCCGACTGGGGTAAGAACGGGATCGTCTTCGCCACGAAGCGCGGGTGCCCCTACCGCATCGCGGTGATCGACCCCGACCGCGGAGAGTCGTCTTTACGTTATCTGACGCCCGCCAACGAGATCTACGAGTCGCCCTCGTGGGCTCCGGATGGGCGGCATGTGGTAACCTCCCGCACGCAGGGGCGCTCGCACTCCCTGTGGGTGCTCGACGCCGCCGAGAAAGGCGACGCGCCTTATCAACCCTTTTCCGGCGGTGGCACGCAGTGGCTCAACCCCGCCTGGAGTAAATAACCGCGCCACAGAAGGAACCTCCCCCATGCGAACCTCATCTCTCCTCATTGCGCTGACGGCAATTTCCGCCATGCTGTTCACCGGTTGCGCCCTCAAGAGCGGTGCGAACGGCGACGGCACCGGTGGCGCAGGCTCGGGCGAATTCGGCATCAATCCGAACGACCCCAACTACGATCCGAACGACCCGAACGTGGGTGCCTTCGGCTCCGACCGCTTCGAGGATACGCGTCAACGCGTCGAGGGCGTTTCGTTCTCCCCGCTCTACTTCACCTTCGACTCCTACACCATCCCTGCCGATGAGCAGTCGAAAGCCGATGCCGCCGCCGAATACCTCATGGCGAATCCCTCGCACGTGATGATTATCGAGGGGCACTGCGACGAGCGCGGCTCCAATGAGTACAACCTCTCCCTCTCTGAGCAGCGCGCCATCGGCGTCCGCGACTACCTCGTGGCATACGGCATCGATACGGCGCGTATCCAGACCCGCGCTTTCGGCGAGGAAAAGCCCGCCGACCCGGGGCACAGCGAAGAGGCGTACCGCAAGAATCGCCGCGCCGAATTCGTCCCCTACAAGTAAGCCACGCAACCGCCCGACCGTTCGGAAAGGCGGAGCTTGCGCCCCCAGTTTCGCGGGGCGCAGGTGCGGGTTTGACGCGGGAAGTGCGCAGAGATGTCGTTTGCTGAAACGCTCGTTATCCTCCTGGTGGCGGTGATCGTGCTCGGGCCCAAACGCTTGCCCGAAGCCGCCCGCAAGCTGGGGCACTGGATGGGCGTCCTCCGGCGAGCGAGCGACGAATTTAAGCGTCAGATCATGGAGATGGATCAGGTGGCGGAGGATACGCTCAACTCCTCCACCGGCGAACTCGATCACCTCCTTCCCACAGACGAAGAGTGGAACCAAGCGACCGACTTTGGCATGGACGAGGTTGGCGAAGCGGAGAAGGCGCAGGAGCTGGGCGCGCCGCCCGCCTCTTCGCCGGATGATCTGTGGGGCGAAGAGCCGGTGAGTGGCGGTCTGCTCCCCGAAAAGCCTGAAGCTGAAGAAGTCGCTGCGCCCCCCGCCGAGGAAAAGACGAAGTCTCCTGTTGCCGAAGAGGTGCAGGCTCCGAAGGCGGTTGGTGGCGTTGAGGCGCAGGGTGCCGAGGAGGTTCGGCATGGCTGAGCCGAGCGCAAAGGAGCAGAAGGCTCTGGCGAAAACGGGGACGCCCCGCGCCGGGTTTCAGTCGCGCCTGAGTGGCAAGGTGCGCCACCTCTTCTCCGAGACGGAGGAGGACCGCGCCCACGAGGAGGAACTCGACCCGCCGCGTCCGTTCATCGAGCACTTTATCGACCTGCGTAACTGCATTGTGCGGTGCGCGGTGGCGTGGGTGGTGGCGATGCTGGTGGTGGCTCCGTTCGCGCCGAAGATTATCGCGGCGTTGGAGTGGCCGCTTAAGGCGTCGGGGTTGGAGGAGAGCGGGGTGATGGTGCAGGGGCTGGAAGTGGGGGTGGGCTTCTCGCTCTTCATGACCACGATGCTCTGGGGCGGGACGATTCTGGCGTTGCCGGCGTTGCTGTACTTCATCTTTCAATTTGTCTTTCCCGGTCTGCGGAGGCATGAGCGCAACCTCGTGCTCTTCACGCTCGGGGCGGGGGTGATCCTCTTCCTGGGGGGCGTTTTCCTCTGCTTCAGCTTCACGCTCCACCTGGCGTTGCAGGCGTTGATGGCGATCAATGCGTGGATGAACGTCCCGGTGCAGGTCTTGCAAGCGGAGCCGTATATTTCGTTTGTGCTCAAGATCCTGCTGGCGTTCGGGCTGGCGTTCCAGTTCCCGCTGGTGTTGCTGGCGCTCGGGTGGCTGGGGCTGATCTCTTCGGAGGGGCTCCGGCAGAAGCGCGGGGTGGCGATCATAGGCATTTTCGTGGTGGCGATGTTCCTAACGCCGCCGGATCCGCTCTCGCAGATCGTAATGGCTGTGCCCATGTGCGTGCTGTACGAGGGCACAATTTGGTTGGTGCGGCTGCGCGAAAAGATGTCCGCCACCGCCCAGTGAGGTTTCTATGGGGTTCGAATCCGGTTCTTGTTCCTTTCACGCCTTCTACCTCTCCGAGCCTTTTGAGCCCACGGAGATGGAGCTGTTCGCCAAGCGTGCGCTTCCGCCGATCAATACGTTAACGGGTGATCAGCCCCTGCATGGATGGGCGGGACCGACACACGCGCTTGACGCCGACCTCACCGAGGAGCACTGCTGGCGGGGCGACTGGCTCTGGTTCGCGCACGTAACGGCGCAGAAGAAGGTTCCGCCGAGCTTGCTCCGCGCCACGCTCCTAGCCGAGCTGGACACCGAGAAGCGTGCGCGAGGCGTGGAGTTCCTCCCGCGAGCGGCGAAGACGGAAGTGCGCGAACGGGTGGTCGAGGCTCTAACGCGGGATGCTCAGCCGAGCTTCGGGAGCATGGAGTGCGCCATCGATCTGCGCCGTCAGCGACTCCTCGCCTCGGCGATGGCGGAGGCGGCGGTGCAGCTGCTCGCCCCCTTCTTCCGGGAGACAACCGGACGCCTGCCGGTGGTGTGCTGTCCGGAGAGCGCGGCATACCGTCTGTGCGGGCTGGACTGCAACAGCGTCGAGCTGCTCAACCTTACGCCGAACGAACAGGTCGGCACGCCCCCGGAGATCACGCTGGGCACCGAGTTCCTCACCTGGCTTTTCTACCGTTGGGAGAAGGAGGACGCCACCTTCACCTTTGAGGGCGAGCGTTGCGGACTCATGTTCGAGGGGCCGCTCATGTTCGCCGGCGACGAAGCCCCCGGTTGCCACGAGACCGTCCTGCGCAACGGCACCCCGCTCGACACGCCCGAGTTCGGCATCGCCCTCTGGAACGGCAAGAAGTTGCGCCGCGCCAAGCTCACCCTGACCCGGGGCGACTGGGTCGTCTCCGCCGCGGTAGACGGTTATGACTTCGCCTTCCGTTCGATGCGCGTAGACGCCGCCGGAGAGAAGGGGAAGTCCGCCACCCCGGACGCCGTCGACGAGATGCCCTCAACCCAGAAACGCGCCTCGGAGGCTCCGGAGGAGGAACGCCCCCGCAAGCTCGGCGTGGATGAGAGGCTCGACCGCGCCGCCTTCTACGTAGATGCCTTCCTGCACCTGTATAAGACCTTCCTCGAACTGCGTCAGGATGGCGCCTCATGGCGCAAGCAGCTCTCGAAGATTCGCCCGTGGATCGCCGCCCGCGCCGGGCAGAAGTAACGGTGCCTCGCGTTTGCTCTGCTTTCGGATGTACGCAGGGAGCGCGCCGGTGCGCTTTCGGTACGCGAGTGGGCAGGGCGAATGTACTATAATGGGGCACCGTGCGCGGGGCAAGGCTCGCGCCACAACACCGCACCCCTCAAGGAGGACTGACATCATGAAACGCCTGAGCACCCTGTTGCTACTCACCCTTCTTCCGCTCGCGCCCCTCGTCGCGCAAACCCCGGAGGAGCAAGCCGCCCGTGCAGCGCGGAGCGTCCACCTCGCCTACCGCAACTACGGCGCAAACGCGCAGGTCTTCTACCTTGAGGCAACCGTCGACCAGATTTACCCGGGCACCTACCTCTGCCTCCTGGGCTTCAACGCCGGGTACGCCGGCATCCAGCTCCTCAACGAAGGCAAGCGCGTCGCCATCTTCTCGGTCTGGGAGCCTGCCCCCTCCGATAAGTCCGTCCACCCCGATAACCCCAACACCAAGGACTTCGACCGCCACACGAAGGAGCTGTACCACGGCGAGGGCGTCCGCATCAAACGCTTCGGCGGCGAGGGCACGGGCGGACAGTCGATGATGGACTGGGCGTGGAAGATGGGCGAACCCGTCCGCATGGCGGTCTCCTGCGTCCCCGACGGCGCGAACCGCACCGCCTACACCGGCTGGATTTGGGACGACACCCGCAACGCCTGGTCGCGCATCGCCACCTTCTCCTCCCTCCTCGGCAAGGGCAAGGGCACCATCTCCAGCCCCTACTCCTTCCTCGAAGACTTCATGCGCAACGTCAAGAGCAAGGGCTTCGTCCGCGCCGCCCGCTTCTCCCGCCTTTGGGCTTGGGACGGCTCCAACTGGACGCCCTGCTCCTCCGCGCAGTTCACTGGCGACTCCAACGCCCTCACCACCATCGACGCCGGTCCCGCCGCCAACGGCTTCTGGCTGGCAACCGGGGGCGAGACGGCTAACGTCACCACCAAGCTCTGGGGCACCATCACGCCCGGTGGCGTGCCGGACGATTCCGCCGACCGCCGTGCCAAGCTGATCCAAGCCGTCAACGCCATCCGCTAAACCCCCTCGCTGCGTCTCCATGCGCATTGCCTTCTTCTCGGACGTCCATGCCAATCTCCCTGCCCTTGAGGCGGTGATTGAGGACGCCCGGGCTCGGGGGGCAACCCACGTCATCTGCCTCGGCGACATCGTCGGCTACGGTCCCCAGCCCGCCGAAACCCTCGCTCGCCTTCGCGCAGTTGCCGACGCCGTCGTCCTGGGCAACCATGATGCCGCCGCCTGCGGACTCCTCGACCCCGCCCTCTTTAACGACTTCGCTCGCGAAACCGCCGAACGCGCCGTCCTTGCCCTCGGCGCGGAGGAGAAGGCGTGGTTGCGCGCCCTGCCCTATGACCTCGAAGCCGAGGGCATTGCCTGCGCCCACGGGAGCCTCGACAACCCCGCGCAGTTCCACTACCTGGAGACTAAGGCGGATGCCGCCCTCAGCTTCGCCGCCAAGCCGGGCTTCCCACTCCTCGTGGTTGGGCATACGCATATCCCTTGCGTCTTCGTCCAGGAGCGGGGCGAAATCCGCAAGCTCCCCCCCGGCGACTTCACCCTCCGCCCCGGCGCACGCTACATCATCAACCCCGGCTCCGTCGGCTTCCCCCGCGGCGACACCATTACCGCCGATTACGCCCTCTTCGACACCGTTACCCGCCACGTCCTCTTCCTCTCCCTGACCTACGACCTCTCCCCTTACCGCCTCGCCATCGTCCGCAACGGCTACAACCTCTTAAACTACTGGTTCCTCAGCCCCTCCGCCCGTCGCCGTCAGACCGAGCAAGCCTTCCGCAACGCCCGCCGCCCCACCGTTGCCCCTATCGGCGAACGCGCCCCCTTCCACACCCGCGCCCCAAAGCGCAACCCCGCCTTCTTGCTTTGGGTGATCGCCATCCTCTTCGCCGTGCTGGTGGTGCTCTCCCTCGGACTCCTCTGGCAGACGCGCCAAGGCGCGGCACCAACGCCTGCTCCCGCCCCAACCGCTGAACGCCCCGCCCCGGAGAAGGAGAACCTCGTCTCTAACCTCTTTGAGTGGACGTTTTCGGAGAAGAGCGGATGCGGGATCTACCCCGAGCGTGAGCACGAGGGTGAGGAAGTCCTGCGACTGACCCCGTTGGCAACGGACGCGATGCCTGAAGGGGGCGTACGGTGCGCGGTGCTCTCGCCCTTTTATCCGCTCCCGCCCGGCACGGAGATGCTCCGCGTGCAGAAGCGGGTGGAGGGTCTGACTCCGACTCAGAGCGACGCCTGTACGCATTCTGTCCGACTTCTTTTCTTCCGGGAGGATGGGTCGCAACGCCTGGATGCGTTGCATAAATATAAGCGAACTGGCGAACAAACCTTTACTGCCCGAGTCCCGGACGGGACAACCGCCTTCCGCGTCTCCCTCAACTTCAACCTCCTCACCCCCATCCGCCTCCACCTCCCCCACATCACCCCCACCCCTTGAACCGCGATCGAGGTGTCTCCGCACCG
>CAVDHG010000113.1:0-6852 GCA_963608725.1 Agathobacter rectalis
TCTCTCCGCACCGCGTTTGACCCAAACGCGGTGCGGAGAGAGGGGGAAGTCGGTTGCGGGGGAGGTGGGGGAGAGGAGGAAGGGGGGTGGGGGGTGTGCTAGAATAGAGGGTTACTATGGCAGAGGGTGTTCCATCGTGGGAAAATCTGGTGCGCCGGGCGGAGGTCTTGCGTATCATCCGGGCGTTTTTCGACTCGCGAGGCTTTATCGAAGTCGAGACGCCTGTCCGCATTCCGGCTCCGGCAAACGAAGCCTTCCTAGAGCCTCCGCCCTCCGGATCGCATTGGTTGCGCACCTCCCCCGAGCTTCACATGAAGCGACTCCTTGCCGAAGGGGCGGGCAAAATCTACCAGATGGGTGCCTGTTTCCGGGCAAACGAACGCGGGCGCAAGCACAACCCGGAGTTTACGCTCCTAGAGTGGTACCGTCCGCATGAAGAGATCGGTGCGCTTTATCAGGATGTCGAGGAGCTGGTTGGCGCGGTGCTGGGGCGTCCGCTCAAGGCACAGGTTCTCCGCGTGGAGGAGGCGTACCTGCGCTTTGCCGGTTGGAACCCCTTGGAGAGCTGGGACGCGGATCGCTTTGATAAGGATATGGCGCTTAAGGTCGAGCCTGCCCTGCCCGCCCATGGGCTGACCTACCTTGTGGATTACCCTGCGCCGGCAGCGGCGTTGGCGCGGTTGAACCCCGCAGACCCCCGCGTGGCGGAGCGGTTCGAGGCGTACCTAGACGGCATGGAAATCGCCAACGGCTACGGCGAGCTGACAAACGCGCAGGAGCAGCGGCATCGCTTCGAGGAGACAATTGCCATGCGCCGGGCGCACGGGCTGCCGACGTATCCCCTCGACGAGCCATTCTTAGATGCGCTCCCCCGGATGCCCGCGACCGCGGGGATCGCCTTGGGGGTTGACCGCCTGGTGATGGTGGCGTGCGGGGAGAAGGAGATCGGGCGCGTCCGCCCCTTCTGCGAGGAGTCGTAACAGGCGTATGGAACAAGACATTCTCATCACGGGTGCCCGTCAGAACAATCTCAAGAATATCGATGTGCGCATCCCGCGGAATTCGCTCACGGTGATCACCGGGCTTTCAGGTTCGGGGAAGAGTTCGCTCGCCTTCGACACGCTCTACGCCGAGGGGCAGAGGCGGTATGTCGAGAGCCTTTCGGCATATGCGCGCCAGTTCCTCGACCAGTTGCAGAAGCCGGACGTTGAGCACATCGAGGGGCTCTCCCCGGCGATCTCCATCGAGCAACGCGCCAGCGGAAGTAACCCGCGCTCCATCGTGGCGACCGTAACCGAGATTCACGATTACCTGCGCCTCCTCTGGGGAAACATCGGGCACGCACACTGCCCCAAGTGCGGCAAGGAAGTCCACCCGCAGAGCGCAGAGCAGATTGTCGACCAGGTGTTGACGCTCCCGGCGGGGACGAAGGTGCTGGTGTGCGCACCGATTGTCCGCGGACGCAAGGGGCGGCACGACGACGTGCGAGACCTGCTCCTGCGTCAGGGCTACGTCCGCGCACGCGTGGATGGGGAAGTGGTGGACGTCGAAAGCGAGTGGCCCAAGCTCGACAAGAAGCGTGCTCACCGCATTGACGCGATTATCGACCGGCTCGTGATGAAACCCGACCTGCGCAGTCGCCTCACCGACAGCATTGAGCAGGCTCTGCGCACGGCTGATGGACTCGTGGAGATCCAGACCCTCGGCGGAGCGTCCACGCTCTATTCGGAGAAGAATGCGTGCGTCGATTGCGGAATCTCGTTCGACACGCTCAAACCCCGGAGCTTCTCCTTCAACTCCCCCTACGGCGCGTGCCCGACCTGCTCGGGGCTGGGCGTCCTCGCTGTCTTCGACGAAGACCTCGTTGTCCCGGATAAGCACAAGCCTTTGCGGGAGGCGATCGTGGGGTGGCGACGTGGCGGGCACCATCTCTTAATGTATTACAACTGGTTGCTCGCCGCCTTCGCCGACGTGCGCGGGATAGACTTGGACACGCCCTACGACGAGCTGCCCAAGTCCTTCCGCGAGGAGTTGCTCCACGGCACGGGCGACGAACCGGTTACGCTGGTGTATTACCTCAAGGGTGTGCGCAATACGATGGAGAAGCCCTTCGAAGGCGTCCTGAACAATCTGCGCCGTCGCTACGCCGAGTGCGACAACGACGAAACGCGGGAGACGCTCTCGCAGTTCCTCGCGCCTCAGCGGTGCCCGGATTGTGGCGGAGCGCGGTTGCGTCCGGAGAGTCGGGCGGCGACGGTTGGCGGGTGGACGCTTCCGGAGATTATGCACCTGCCCGCTCGCGATGCGCTCACCTTCTTCAAGGTGCTTGCCGGGGTGGAGAAAGCTCCGAAGTCCGCACCGGGCGCGGGTCTGCCGAAGGTCGCGCTCCTCCCGCACGAAACCACGGTTGCCGGGGACATCCTCCGCGAAATCATCAAGCGCATGACCTTCCTCGTTGACGTTGGGCTGGACTACCTCTCCCTCGACCGCGAGAGCTCGACGCTCTCCGGGGGCGAGATGCAGCGCATCCGGTTGGCGTCGCAGATCGGGAGCGGGCTTGTCGGCGTGCTCTACGTCCTCGACGAGCCGACGATCGGCTTGCACCCCCGTGACAACGAGCGACTCATCGCGATGTTGCACGCCCTGCAAAAGCGGGGGAATACGGTGGTCGTGGTCGAGCACGACGAAGCGATGATCCGGCGCGCCGACTACATTGTCGATATCGGCCCGGGCGCGGGGAGGCTCGGCGGGGAAGTGGTCTACCAAGGCACCGCCCGCGGACTCCTCAAGTGCAAACGCTCCCTCACGGCGGACTACCTCTCCGGGCGCAAGTGCGTCCCCGTCCCGAGTCCACGCGTTGCGCCCAAGAAGCAGTGGCTCACGCTCGAAGGGTGCACCAAGAACAATCTAAAAGACCTCTCGGTGCGGATTCCGCTGGGGTGCTTCGTGTGCGTTACGGGCGTCTCCGGCTCCGGGAAGTCCACGTTGGTCGACGACATTCTCAAGCAAGCCCTCGCCCATCACCTCTACGGCGCACGCGCCCCGCTCAACGCCTACAGGAAGATCAAGGGCTTGAAGGCGTTGGACAAGATGATCGAAATCGACCAGACGCCGATCGGGCGCACGCCACGCTCCAACCCGGTAACCTACACCGGGTGCTTCACCGCCATCCGCGAGCTCTTCGCGCAAACGCCCGTTGCCCGGATGCGTGGCTACAAGCCGGGGCGCTTCTCGTTCAACGTCAAGGGCGGCCGCTGCGAAGTCTGCCAGGGCGACGGCGTGAAGCGTCTGGAGATGCACTTCTTGCCCGACGTCTATGTGCCCTGCGAGCAGTGCAACGGCGCACGCTACAACCGCGAAACGCTGGACGTCCGCTACAAAGGAAAGACCATCACCGACGTTCTGGAGATGACCGTTGAGGACGCGCTGGCGTTCTTCCACGAGCTTCCCGCCATCGCCAACAAGTTGCAGACGATTGTCGACGTCGGGCTCGGGTATATCAAGCTCGGGCAATCGGCAACCACCCTCTCCGGAGGCGAGGCGCAACGCATCAAGCTCGCCGCCGAGCTCTCCAAACGCGCCTCAGGGCGCACGCTCTACATCTTGGACGAGCCCACCACCGGCTTGCACTTCGCCGACGTCCATAAGCTCCTCTCCCTCCTCCTGCGTCTGCGCGACCAAGGGAACACGATCGTCGTCATCGAGCACAATCTCGACGTCATCAAGTCCGCCGACTGGATTCTCGACTTGGGGCCCGAGGGTGGCGACCGCGGGGGCGAGCTAGTCGCGCAAGGGACGCCCGAGGAGGTCGCTCGCTCCAAGTCCTCCTACACCGGGCAATTCCTCAAGCCCCTCCTTGAGCACTAACGCGTTCGCGCCACCCGGAGGGGCGAATCACTTCTCCGTCATCTTGGACTTCACCGTCCGGCGTGTGGCAATCGCCTGCGTCGGATCCTCGGGCCAATAGTGCTTGGGGTAACGTCCGCGCATATCCTTGCGCACCTCCTGATACCCGCCCGCCCAGAAGGACGCCAGGTCCGCCGTAATCTGCACCGGGCGGTTCGCCGGGGAGAGCAAGTGAAAGAGTAACGGCACGCGTCCCTTCGCCAAGCGAGGACTCTGCCCCAAACCGAAGACCTCCTGAATCTTAACGGCAATATGCGGTTGCCCCTCGGCGTAGTGTATCGTGATGCGCGAGCCACTGGGCACCTCGAAAACAGGAGGCGCAGCTTCGTCCACCTCGCGCATCGTGTGCCCCGCTTCGCGCACCGCCACGCGGATTGCCTCCCCCACGCTCATCCCCGGGAAAGCCGAGAGCTTCTCAATCAAGTCCTCCTCCGAAACCGCCTGCCACCGCTCCTCCGGAAGTGCCCGGTTCAAGAACGCCAGCCGTGCGGCGAGGGCGCGATCGGCACGCGTCCACGGCAACCCCTCATGGCGCAGACGGCACCGCTCCGCCTCCTGTCGCATCTCGGGGGGAATCGAAGCGAGCGGTCGCTGTTTCAGCACCAACGCGCCGATCCGCTCCTCCTCGGCAGCAACGAGTTTGCCCGCGCTCTTGTCCCACTCAATACGCGTCTCAATCGTCTTCCGGCACAGCTCCACCGCCTCGGGCGCGAGGGGCACCGCCCAGCGAATCACCGCCTCAGCCTCCGCGTCGCCCATCCGCGCCACCGCCAGCCACTCCGCGTTGACCAAGGGCGAGCCCTCCGGCAAGACGGCTCCGAATCCCGCCGCAAGCAAGTACCGTCCGCTCGACCGATCGCGCCGACGCGCCAGATGCCCCGGGAACGCCCACAAGATGTAGGGCGCAAGCGCATCCGCCGTCAGGCGCGGGCTTGCCTCTCCCCCTGCCCAGCGTTCCGCCAGACGCCAGACCTCGCGAGGTCGCTCCTGGAGCACGCGGTCAATCACCCGCCGAAAGTCCTGCATCTCGCGCAACGCCGTCAGCCGTTCCCCTTCCGCGCATATCGCCGCAAGCAACGCGCCCCCCGCCCGGTCGACCTTCTGCATCCGCAACATCATCGCCGCCAACGCCGGATGCACCGGAAAGCGCGCCATCTCCCGTCCCAACGGCGTCAGCCTCCCCGCGTCCTCAACCGCCCCCAAGGCTTGCAACTCCGCCCACGCTCTTCTCCACGCCGAGGGCGGAGGAGGCGTCAGCCACGCCAGATCCCGCGCCCCCCACTCCGCGCAGAGCAACGCCGTCTGCGTCAAGTCAGCGTCGAGAATCTCCGGTTGCGACACCTTGGGCAGGAGTGCCGTCTCGCGTTCCGCCCACAGCCGGTAGCACACGCCCGGCGCGACGCGTCCGGCGCGTCCGGTGCGTTGAGCCATGCGGTCTTGCGGAATGCGTTGGGTAATGAGACGCGTTAACCCGTTGCGTGGCACGTACTTGGGCACACGCGCCAGCCCCGTATCGATGACCACGCGCACATCTTCGATCGTGATTGAGCTTTCGGCGATGGAGGTCGCGAGCACCACCTTCCGCTCCCCGCTCGGCGAGGGCATCACCGCTGTATCTTGTTCCTGACGCGACAACGCCGCGTAGAGCGGAGCCACCCGCACCCCACTCGGCAAGCCTGACTCCGTCAGCTCTCGGCAGACGCGTTTGATCTCCCCCTCCCCGGGCAAGAAACAGAGTACCGACCCCGCCTCCTCCCTCAGAGCTTTTAGAATCGCCGAAGTTGGCGAAACCGCGCCGAGGTAGCGAATGTCAACCGGATACGCCACCGCTGGCACCGAGATGAATCGCGCCTCCGCGAGCAAGCCGGACTGAAGCGTGGCAGACATCACGAGCAAGCGCAAATCCGGTCGCAAGCTCTCGCGCACTTCCCGAGCGAGCGCGAAGGAAACGTCCAACGCCAACGCCCGTTCGTGGAATTCGTCGAAGAGGATCGCGCCGACGTCTGCCAGCTCCGGGTCGGCAAGAATCCGCCGGGCGAGGAGTCCTTCCGTGAGAAACTCAATCCGCGTCCCTGCGCTGACGCACCGCTCAAGGCGAACCTGCCAGCCGACCGTTCGCCCCGGAGCCTCCCCGAGACGTTCAGCGATGTACGTTGCCGCCCGACGCGCCGCCAGACGCCTCGGTTCTAGGACTAAAATCTTCCTTCCCTGAAGCCACGGCGCATCCAACAAAGCGGGCGGAATCTGCGTGGTTTTACCCGTCCCCGGCGGAGCGGTAAGCACGGTTAACGCGTTTTCGGCAAGTGCCGCCTTCAGTTCCGTCAAATCCAAAGCCATACCCCTACCATAACACAACCTCCCCACCCCCCGCCCGCAACCGAGTTCGGGGGAGACGCGAGGCGGAGCGGGGGCAAACTTGACGCGGAGGGAAGGTAAAGTAGGTTGGGGAGGAATTGGGGGGTGAACCGAGTTCGAGGTGTCTCCGCACCGCGTTTACCCCAAACGCGAACCGGACACGACCCGATCGCGGTGCGGAGACTCCCCTTTTTGGGTTCAAAATCTCCCCTCCCCTGCCCCCAATTCTGCTCTTTTTCGACACATCCCACGGAGGGGCAAGCCCTTATCGCGAAAAAGGCGCGAATCGCCCTTCGAAAACTCAAGCACTTATGCAAAACCGTCCGAGGGCGTCCCGAAAAAGTCCCCGCAACCGAGTTCGGGGTGCGTCCGCACCGAGATTGGGGCAAACGCGGTGCGGACACCGGGGAAACTCGGTTGCGGGAGATGGAATTGGAGGATAGGCGTGGAGGATGTTTGGTATTATAAAGGGAAGTATGGGTATGGCGCGAGTGCGGTGTACTCAGCTGGTTCGGAAATTTGGAGAAGTCGTGGAACTTTCCTTCCTTTCTGCAAACCGTGATGCCATCATCCTTGGGTTGGACCTGTTCG
>CAVDHG010000114.1:0-6652 GCA_963608725.1 Agathobacter rectalis
GAGTTTGGGGTCTGTCCGCACCGAGATTGACCCGATCGCGGTGCGGAGACTCCCCCAACTCGGTTGCGGGGGTGGGGGTGGGGGAGGGGTGGGAGGGAAGGGGAAGAGTTAGGAAAGATTAAGCTTGACGGGGAGGAGGGAATTTGTAAGACTGTCCTAACTATGAAACCGCAACACGTTACAACGCTGTGTGCTCTCGCCGGGTTAATTTGGGCGGGCACGGTTCGCGCAGAAGAAGTTCCTCAAGCAGGATCAACACCATCGGAGGGCACGCCACAGACGAACGAAGTTGTTCGCGTTACGGCAGCTCCGCTCCCCAAATATCGCGTGGCGGAGAACGATTCGGGTTCGCTCATCCCCATGCCCCCGGAGAAGGTGCCCTTCACGGTCGATACCCTCACCGAAGATTTCATCCGCGAGCGCAACGCAACCGACCTTGACGGACTCCTTGCGCTCCAGCCGGGTATCTACCAAGGGGGCAAGACCATCATGTCCCGCAGTTCGGGGACGTACACGATTCGCGGTTTCGGCGGGAGCGAGGTGCTCTTCAACGGGGTGCCCCTTCCGATGGGCGCGGGGTCGTTCCTCGACCCTTCGCTCCTGGAGCGAGTAGACATTGTGAAGGGACCCGTGGGTGGAGCTTACGGCGGGCAGAGTAACGATTCGGATACGCGGGGAGCGGGCGGGTCGATTCTGCTCACGCCGAAACGGGCATCCTTCGTGGAGGATTTCTACGACTTCATGGTCAAGGGTTCCTACTCGAAGGCTTCAGGGTCGCGGTTGAAGTTCACGGCGGACGTGAATAAGGTGCTCGCCGATGAGGGCTTCGCGGTGCGCGTGCCCCTGGCGTATGAATGGCGCGAACCGGGCTGGGCACCCTCGGGCGCGGGTTACGGGAAGGTCTACTCCATCGCGCCGAGCATGGCGTTCCGGTTGACGGAGCGACTGGAGATGGGGCTTGACCTCTTCTATCAGTACAGCAACCAGCCAGCGTATCAGGGCATCCGCACGCTCTACGGGAAGCCTGTAATGACAGGGTGGGACGACACGTATACGCGCCCGGGCGACCGCATGCGCTTCCAGACGCATGGCGGCACCTTGCGCTTCGACGGCGAAGTTACCGATTGGCTGACCTTGCGCACGCGCATCTCCTTCCTGCAGAACGAGTCGCGCTGGAGTTACCGCGGGCCCAACTCCTCGGCAAACTTCAATCCCGCCAACCCGAACACGTGGTACGAACCCTCCGAAGGCGATCGGCTGTGGCGCACCTTCTACGCGGGGCAGGACGCGATTTTCAAGTGGGAGACCGGGGAGGTCAAGCACACCTTGCTCACAGGCGTCAACTTCATGCGCAAGGAAGCGCAGGGGTGGAGTTACTTTACGAGCGGGAGAAGCGCGGTAAGGAGTTACTCCTCAGGGGCGCAGATCAAGACGGGCGTGCTGGGGCAATACGTCGGGGAATACCGCGGGCTCTCGCTCCTTGCCGGCGTGCGTGGCGATTGGCACGACAGTATCAACCACGAAACCAAGTGGACGGTTTCTCCGCGTTTGGGCGTTTCGTATGACATCCTTGAGGAGGGGAAGGCGATTCTCTTCGCGAACGTCTCCTTCACCGATACGCCCAACTTCAACTACGAGAAGAATCCCGGCGAAGGTGCCACCGGGAAGAAATACCTGGACAACACGTGGCACGCCGTCCAGAAGGAGGCAGGGCTGCGGGTCAACCCCTTCGGGAGCTTGTGGCTCGCGGGCACGGTCTTTAGGATTGACCAGAGCAACGCGCCGATTCAGGAGAGCACGGGGAGCAGTTACTACGTCTCCGACGGCAAGACCTACTCGCGTGGCGTGGAGTTCTCGGCAACCGGCAACATCACCGATCGGTGGTCGATCTACTTCGCCTACACGTATATCGATTACTACGACAAGACCAACGGACTCCGCTTCGACCGCTTCCCGCCACACGCCCTCTCGCTTTGGACAAGCTACAAGATCGAATGGCTGAACGACGCTGTGCTCGGCTTCGGCGGGCGTTGGCGCGATGACTGGGAGATGACCTTCCGCGGGAAGCGTGCCGGCAGTGAATACGTCGCCAAGAGCTTGCTCACCTTCGATGCCTCGCTCGACTTCCCGCTTTATGATAACTTTACCCTCGGCTTCGCCATCCGGAACATCTTCGACACCCGCGGGATCGAATCGGCGCGTAACTTGCAGGCATTCGCGAACGACGGGCGCACCTTCGAGCTTTCGCTCCGCTGGCGTTTCTAAGGAGAATGATATGGACGCCCTGCTGGCTTCGGGACTCACTAAGAGCTTCCTCGTGGAGGAGAAGCGAATCGACGTCTTGCGCGGGATTGACCTGCGGGTGCCGGCGGGGGCGTTCCATGCGGTAATGGGGCCTTCGGGTTCGGGGAAGAGCACGCTCCTGAATGTGCTTGCCGGGCTCCTGCCTCCGGATGCGGGGGAGGTCGCCGTGGCAGGGCAGTCGCTGATCGGGCTGAGCGATCGCGAGCTGACGTTGCTCCGTCGGCGCAAGGTGGGAATCATCTTCCAAGATTGTAACCTCATTCCTACGCTCACCGTCTCTGAGAATATCGCCCTGCCTGCCCTGCTCGATGGGCGCACCCTCCCGGAGGCTCGCTTGGCGCAACTGCTCGAAGGCGTCGGGCTAACCCACCGCAGAGACCAGCCTGCCGATAGGCTCTCGGGGGGCGAAGCGCAACGGACGGCGATTGCGCGGGCGTTCGCCTCGGAGCCGGGGATCATCCTCGCCGATGAGCCAACGGGGAATCTCGACAGCCCCGCCGCCCGCGACTTCTGCGCCACCCTGACGCGTCTGAACAAGGCGTTGGGCACGGCGATCCTGCTCATCTCGCACGATCCGCAGGTTGCCGCCGCTGCCGAGACGGTGCACGTCCTGCGCGATGGCGTCATCTGCGGGGTCTTCGCCACCGAACACGAGCCGGCGGTGGTCTCCGGGCACTACTTGGAGTGCCTGGCGTGAAGGCTCTGTGGCTCCTCTTCCGCGATGCGCTCCGGCGGGATCGGGCGCGCCTCTTCTGTGCGCTCTTCGGGGTGATGGCAGCCTCGGCGTTGCTGACGTGGGCGGTCGGCTTGGCTGAGACAACGTGTGCGCAGTGTAAGCCTTTAAGTGAAGCGATGGGCAAGCCCTTCGATTGCTGGGTGGCAACGGGGCGGGCGTCCAGCGTGGCTCCGAAGGGCTCGGGCATGCAGTCGCTGACGCATGGCTCGCCAGTGAAGATGATTCCGCAGGCGGTCGTGGATGCCGTGAAGGCGTCGCCCGACATTGCGCAGGTGCGCTCGACGGCGGTCTTTCGCTGTGCGATCGATTGGCGTCCGGAGGGGCGTCCCTTGCAGGGCCCCGGCGTGAAGTGCGGGTTAGCACCGGTGCGCGACTTCCCGGAATGCCCTTACCCCGACGGCTTGGCTGCGGGGCGGTGGGCGCGAGCGGAGGCGCAGGAGCCTGAATGCGTCCTCTCCCCGCGGGCGTTCGGCGCGGATGGGCTAAAGGATGCCCCGCCGATCGGGACGAAGGTGCTCGTCGTTACCCCCGCCGGGCGCGTGCCGACCACGATTTGCGGTTATCTGAGCGAGAAGATTCGCCCGGTTAGCGGTTTCCCGACGCTCTTTGCCAGCGACAATCTTGCCACCGCTTCCGCCCTCGTGGCACCCGAAGGCGGGGTCAACCTGATGCTCATTCAGATGAAGCCCCTGCGCTCGACCGATGCCCTCGAGCGCACCGTTCGCACCATCTCGCCCGACGATGATTCCGCGATGCTCGTTACCCGTTCCGCCCTCCTGCGCCAACTGCGCAGCGACGCGACGAATAACCTCCTGCGTCAGCTCCCGCTCTTGGTGGCTCTCGCCTGCGTGGCGACCCTCTGCATGGTGCTCAACGCCCTGTGCGTGGGGATTGAGCAGAACCGCCTGCGGTATGCGCGGTTGCGGGCGTTGGGCATGACGGCGGGGCAACTGGGGCGACTCGTCGCCGGGGAGGGCGTCTTCCTCTGCGGTGTCGGGGGCGTGGCGGGGTTCGCGATCGGGCTGGCGGTCTTGGCGCTCTTCGTCCTGAACAAACCCCTCGTCTTCCCCGATGGGCTGATGACCGGCTGGGCGACGCCCCTTTCGGTCGCCGGGCTTCTCCTCCTCTCGACTGCGTGTGCGCTGATTCTGCCCCTGCGCCGGGCGTTGCGTCTGCCCCCGTGTGAGATGCGTGCGCACGACGCGATTTGGCGCCCGCGCCATCTCTGCCTGCGCCTTGCGCTTGCGTTGCTCTGTCTCGTGCCCGTGGTGCTGACCGTGGTGCGCTTTACGCCGAATCCGTGGCTGCGCAGTGCGTGGTTCCTCGTGGTCGGCTTGCCCTTGGCGGTGGTGGGGCTGCTCCTCTTGGTTAAACCTCTCCTCGTCCTGACCGAGTCCTGGACGGCTCCTCTCTTCGGGCGCGTCTTTGCCTTGCGACCCGAGCTTCTGACTGGCTCCCTAACCCGCGCTGCCTCGCGTAACGCCCGCATGGTGCTCACCCTCACCACCGGCTTGGGTGCCTTCTTCGCCATCCACATCTGGGGCGCGTCCCTCACCGATCCCTTCATGCCCACGCGCAACTTCCCGCCCGCCATCATCTCCCTCCTGCCCAACGGCGTCTCGCGTCCCTGGTTCGACGCCTGGCGCACCGATGACGCCCTCCAGTCCCGCGTCCCGGAAGCTGTCCGCACATCCGTGCGCCCCTTCACCGCCGAGCAGTACCGCCTCCACGATGACGACTTCTCGGCTATCGAGCAGCGCACCGGTCTCCTCCCCAAGCAGAACAACATCCTCCTCCTTGCCACCGCTGGCGAGCAGGGCGTAACCGTAACCGAGATGTTCGCCCGCCAGTGTGCCCTACGCGTCGGCGACACCTTCCGTATCCAACGCAAGGATCGCGCCGGTCAGGTCTACACCCTCCCGCTCACCATCACTAACATCGTGAAGTGCAATTGGCACCTCGTTACCGCTCGCGCCGGACTGCGTGCACGCAATGGCAACCCCTTTGGAACGCTCGGACCCGTCTTCGTGAGCGCGGAAACCGCCGAGAAGTGGGACGCCGCGGCGAGCTCGCGCATTCGCTTCCTATGGTTGGACGCCCTCCCGGAAGCGACCTCTGCCTCCGCGCTCTACTCCGCCTCCGACCTCTTGGAGATGCAACTCCAGCAGTTGGCGAACGCCGACCCCTCGCCCTACCGTCCGGAGACCTTCTGGGCGGGCGTCAAGGGAATGAAACCCAAGGGTCAACCGCCCCCTGCCAACTCCGCCCTAACCGCTAACACGCCCGCCTCCGCCTTCCCGAACGTGGTCGTTCACCTGCGCGATGAAATCAGCGAGGGGACGCTCGCTCACAGTTCGGAACTGCTTGGGGCGATGGCGCGAATCCCGCTTTGGTCGCTCATTATTCTTTGCACGGGGTTTGTGTCGCTCCTCACCGCGAACGTCCGCGCTATGGCTGGCGAGTTGCGGACGCTGCGTGCGCTGGGTATGACGCAATCGCAGATGGGGCGGTACCTGCTGGTGCAGGTCTTAATGCTCGGCGTGGTGGCGATTCTGCTTTCGCTGGTGCTGGGTCTGACGATTGGCTGGGGCTTTACCGGTTGGACGCTTGCTTGGATGCCCTTCGGCGGAATCCCGACAACGCTTGTCCTGCCCCTTGGACGTCTCCTTGAGGGAACCGCTGTTCTACTCATAACGGTGCTTCTCATCACCCCCCTCCCCA
Organism: Agathobacter rectalis; assembly: GCA_963608725.1. Taxonomy (GTDB): domain Bacteria; phylum Verrucomicrobiota; class Kiritimatiellia; order RFP12; family DVOR01; genus Spyradenecus. The sequence continues at coordinate 5,762 of CAVDHG010000114.1, forward strand.
TCGCCCTCCTCCTCCGCTCCCTCATCTACCGCCACCCCTAACCCCAAACTCGGTTCAGAGGGGTAGGGAAGGGGAATCTCTACCTTTTTGGTAAAGATAGGGAAAAAGGGGGTGTCCGCACCGCGATCGAGTCGTTCTCGGTTCGCGTTTACCCCAAACGCGGTGCGGAGACAACCCGAACTCGGTTGCGGGGTGTTTCTCGGGACGACCTCGGGCGGGTTTGCATAAGTGCTTGAGTTTTCGTCGGGCGATTCGCCCGGTTTTCGGGATAAGCTCTTACCCCTTCCGTAGATGTGCCGAAATGTTCATAACTTGGGGGCGGGGAGGGGTGCATTTTGAACCCAAAAAGGGGGGTGTCCGCACCGCGATCGAGGTGAGGTCGGTTCGCGTTTACCTCAAACGCGGTGCGGAGACACCCCGAACTCGGTTGCGGGGCATTTTCCGGGAGAGACCGGGGCGGTTTTGCATAAGTGCTTGAGTTTTCGTCGGGCGATTCGCCCGGTTTTCGGGATAAAGGCTTACAGGGGAAAAGGATGTACCGAAATGTTCATAACTTAAGGGCAAAACCGGGGGTATTTGAACCCAAAAACCGGGGTCTCCGCACCGCGATCGAGGTCTGCCCGGTTCGCGTTTCCCCCAAACGCGGTGCGGAGACAACCCGAACTCGGTTGCGGGAGGTTTTCCGGGACGCCCGCAGGCGAGTTTGCATAAGTGCTTGAGTTTTCGACGGGGGATTCCAGACTTTTTCGCGATAAGGGCTTGCCCCATCAGGGGATGTGTCGAAAAATGGGAAAACCGGGGGCAAAACCGGGGGGATTTTGAACCTAAAAACCGGGGTCTCCGCACCGCGATCGAGGTGAGTCCGGTTCGCGTTTACCTCAAACGCGGTGC
>CAVDHG010000115.1:0-6641 GCA_963608725.1 Agathobacter rectalis
GAGTTTGGGGTCTCTCCGCACCGCGTTTCACCCAAACGCGAACCGGACTCACCTCAATCGCGGTGCGGAGACCCCCCTTTTTAGGTTCAAAATACACCCGCTTCCGCCCCCGATTTTGGACATTTTCGGTACATCTCTTTTTCTTCTAAGCCCTTATCGCGAAAAAGGCGCGATTCGTCCATCGAAAACTCAAGCACTTATGCAAACTCGCCCGTGGGCGTCCCAGAAATCCCCTCGCAACCGAGTTTGGGGTCTGTCCGCACCGCGATCGGGTGAAACGCGGTGCGGAGACACCTCGATCTCGGTTGCGGGGGGTGGGGGAGGGTAGGGGGTGGGTTGCAGAGGTGGGGCGGGGTTTGGTATGGTGTGGGTTCATATGGGACGCTTCTCTGCCAAGTGGACGCTTTTGCGACTTACCTTGTTGCCGCTCTTTCGCGGCTGGATGCGGAAGCTTTGCCACTTGAAATAAGGCGTCTCTTTTGGCAGGTAACAGCCTCCGCGGGTTCTGAAAAAACGGCGGAGGCTTTCTGTTATAGGGGTTCCCCGCGCATCAGACCCGGAGAGGCTCATCAGAAATAGGAAAGACACATGGACACACGACAAGTCGCCATCTTCGATACAACCCTGCGCGACGGGGAGCAAAGCCCCGGGTGCAGTATGAAACTGCATGATAAATTGCTCGTTGCCGGGAACCTTGAGGCGTTGAAGGTCGATGTGATCGAGGCGGGGTTCGCGATTGCTTCGCCCGGCGACTTCGAGAGCGTGCAGGCGATTGCGCGTCAGGTGAAGGGGTGCACGGTCGCTTCGCTCGCCCGTTGCCTCAAGGGCGATATTGACCAAGCGTGGGCGGCAGTGCGTGACGCGGTTAAGCCCCGCATTCACACCTTCCTGGCGACCAGCCCGGTGCATATGCAGTACAAACTGCGTCTCTCCCCGGAGCAGGTGCTCGAGCAGGCGGTGAGCATGGTGAAGTATGCGCGGACGCTCTGCCCGGAGGTGCAATTCTCGTTGGAAGACTACACGCGCACGGAGGAGGAGTTCTCCTGGCGCGTCATCGAGGCGGTCATCGACGCAGGCGCAGCGGTGGTCAATCTGCCCGACACGGTGGGCTATGCGATCCCGGACGCCTTCGGTGCGCGTATCCGCCGGGTGCTCGAACACGTGCCCAACGCCACGAAAGCCACGCTCGCGGTGCACTGCCATAACGACCTCGGGCTGGCAGTTGCCAATACGCTCGCGGCGTTGCAAGCGGGGGCGGGTCAAGCCGAGTGCACGGTCAACGGCATCGGGGAGCGGGCAGGGAATGCCGCGCTCGAGGAGATCGTCATGGCTCTGCGCACGCGGCACGACTACTTCTCGAATCTGGAGTGCGGGGTGGACACCACGAAGATCATGGCGACGAGCCGGTGCGTCTGCTCGGTAACGGGCAGCCGCGTCCAGAACAACAAGGCGATCGTCGGGCAAAACGCCTTCGCACACGAGTCGGGCATCCATCAGCACGGCATGCTCGCCAATCGCGAAACCTATGAGATCATGACGCCCGAATCGATCGGCTTGACGCAGAGCCAGATGGTGCTGGGCAAGCACTCCGGTAAGCACGCCCTCAAGGAGCGGCTGGGCGAAATGGGGATCACCCTCTCCGAGGAGCGGCTCCAAGAACTCTTCACGCGCTTCAAAGATTTGGCGGACGCTAAGAAGGTGGTTACCGATGCCGACATCGAAGCCCTCGCCCGCGGGCTGGAGATGAGCACGAGCACGCAACAGAAGTTGGTCTTCGACCGCTTCCTCACGACGACGGGGAACACGAATACGAACGTCTCGACTGTGCGCCTCAAGGTGGATGGGCAGACGGTCGAGGAGGTCGCTATGGGAAGCGGTCCCATCGAGGCTTCGTTCAACGCCATCAACAAGATGCTTAACCTGCACGTTACGGTCGAGAACTTCTCGGTCTCTGCCGTTACGGCGAATGTCGACGCGCAGGGCGAGTGCGATCTGCGCGTGCGCCACAATCAGCGCGTCTACCTCGGGCGGGGCGTGGCGCAGGATATTATCGAAGCGGCTATCCGCGCCTACGTCCACGCGCTCAACGGCTTGCTTGAGGACGAACAGCGCATGACCGTTAACGCCGCAACGCTCGCTGCCACCGGCGCGAGCACGGGGATCGCCTAACGATGTCCTCCGCCGTGGATCTGGCAACGGTCGACGTCCGCGCTCTGCGTTTGGGCGAGACGCTCCGGCTCTCCGGGCTGGTGCACACCGGGCGCGACCGCTTCCACAAGTTCCTGCACGATGGGGGCGCGTTGCCCCCGGGTGTGGACTTGCGCACGAGCGCACTCTACCACTGCGGGCCTGTGATGGTGCAGGAGGCGGGGGGCGCGTGGCGGATGGTTGCCGGCGGGCCCACCACCTCCTCGCGTGAGGAGCCTTATGAGGCGGAGGTGATTGCGCACTTCGGCTTGCGCGTCATCATCGGCAAGGGCGGTATGGGCGCGAAGACGCTCGAAGCGTGTCGGAAGTTCGGGTGCGTCTACTTGCAGGCGGTGGGGGGCGCGGCGACTTCAATTGCGCACGCGGTAACGGCGGTTGAAGGGGTTGACTTTCTGGACACCTTCGGCGCGGCGGAGGCGATGTGGCACTTGCGCGTGAAGGACTTCCCGGCTACGGTGGCGATGGACGCGCAGGGTAACAGCCTCTACGCGCAGGTCGAGGAACGCTCCCGGAAGAGGTTGGACGCGTTGTTGCGGGGTTGAGGGGGCGCGGTTAGGCGGGGTTCCGGCGCAGGTGCTGCGTCGCGAGCAGGACGAGCAGGCCCACCAGAGCCATCATGCCGAAGGAGACGCGCAGATCTGTCATGTGCGCGATGTAGCCGATCGCCGGAGGCGCAGCCAGAAAACCGAAGAAGCCAATCGTGGAGATCTCCGCGATGGCAATGCTCGGCGGGACGTGCTTATCCTTCCCGGCTAAGCCACAGCAGATCGGCACCACCGCACTCGTCCCGCAACCCACCAGCGCAAAGCCCGCGAGCGCAACGACCAGCGACGTGGCTCCCGCGAAGCAACTGGAGAAGATCGCCAGCGTCAGCCCCCCGGAGATGCAGATGCCGCAGACGAAGAGCACGCGCAGGACGCCGTAGCGGTTGATAAGGCGGTCGGCAACGAAGCGCATGGGCACCATCGTGCAGAGATACCCGAAGTACCCCAGCCCCGCTCGCGCCTCCGGAGCGTGCAGGACTTCGCGCAGGTAAACGCCACTCCAATCGTAGATCGTTCCTTCGCACGCCATGCACCCCATCGCCGCCACGCCCAACCAGAAGAGGTGCGCGGTGAGCTTCCAGGTGGTGCGCGGTTTCGTTTCGTCCACCACGGGTTTCCCCGTCTTGAGCAACGCGCCGCCCGAGAAGCAGAGCAAGCCCCACGCGAAGAGTGCCACGCAGACAAAGTGCGTCTCCACCGAGAGCCGGAGCGACGCGAAGAGCATCCCCACGCAGACCGCCACCATCCCCGCCAGCGACCACATCCCGTGGAAGAGCGCGAGGATACTGCGCTTGTACAAACGCTCCAGCGAGACGCCCTGCGTGTTAGCCGCCGTGCTCGAGAGGTTCGCCGCAAATCCGGCAACGAACAGCCCGATCGCCAGCAACGGCACAGAGGGCGCAAGCCCGATCACGACCAGCACCGCCGGGTAGAGAAAGCCCGCGACCATCAGAAGCGCACGGCTCCCCAGGCGGTTGACGAGCCAGCCATTAGGCAACATCGAGAGCACTTGCCCGGCAGGGAGCATGAGAAGCAACGAACCCAACTGCGCTTCGTTCAACCCGAGGTGCGCTTTCACGTCCGGAATGCGCACGCACCACGTGGCAAAGATCAATCCCTGAATGAAGAACGAACAGCAGATCGCCACACGCGCTCGGATGACATTCGGCGTTTTGGGCAGGAAGAAAGAGGAAAGCAAGAAGGCGTGTTGCATACTTTTTTAACCCATGTGGGGGCGTATTGTAGCACAGCCGTAGAAAAATGCAGGGAGCCTCTCCCAGCAAAGAAGGATCGGGGAAGTGGGGAGACGCGTTAGATCTCGCCCTCGGCGGCAGCGAGGAAGTCGGGCAGGGAGGCAACCCCTTCGTAGAGAGCCTTCCCGACGATTGCCCCGTAGAGGTTGGGGCGCCCGAGAGCCTTGAGCGCGGCAACGTGTTCGGGCAGGGAGATCCCGCCGGAAGCGATAATCCGCACGCCCGGCACGGCGTCCGCGAGTTGTGCCATCGCCGGGAGGTTGGTGCCCTGAAGCATACCGTCCGTCGCCGTGTCCGTGTAGATGATTGTCCGGACGCCCACCTCTGCCACCCGCTGCGCAAGGTCGGTCGCCCTGACCGTCGAGGTTTCGACCCACCCCTTGGTCTGCACGAAGCCATCCCGCGCATCAATCCCCACGGCGATCTTCTCGCCGTAAGCCTGCACCCACTTCGTTAGTGCGCCGATGTCTTCCAGTGCCCGCGTCCCGATAATGGCACGCGTTACTCCGGCGCGGATGAGACTCTCAACTGCGCTATCCGTGCGCAAGCCTCCGCCCACTTCAACCTTCAACCCGCTCTTCGCGATAATCTCAGCGATGAGCGCGGTATGCTTCGGCTCCCCGGCGAATGCGCCGTCCAGATCCACCACGTGCAGATGCTCCGCCCCTTGCTCGCGGAAGCGCAACGCCTGCGCCACGGGATCCCTCGCGTAGACCGTCTGCATATCGGCTCTCCCCTGCCGGAGCCGGACGCAACAGCCGCCCATCAAGTCAATTGCCGGAAGCAGAATCATCGCTTGCTCTCCTCGCGCCTCAGCCGATCGTGCCCTTGCTGGAGGGGATACCGTGGTCGCGAGGATCCGGCTCAACCGCCATCCGCAACGCCCGTGCCAACCCCTTGAAGACCGCTTCGTAGGCGTGGTGCACCTCTGCGCCGTAGGGCTGAACCACGTGGAGATTCATCCGCGCATTGGTGCAGAACGCCCGCATGAACTCCTCCAGGAGCTGGACATTGAAGTCGCGAATGTGTTGCTCCGGGTGCGAGATTTTCCAAACGAGGAAGGGGCGCCCCCCGAGGTCAACAAGCACGTCCGCCCGCGCCTCGTCCATGGGGAGCATGAAGAAGCCGTAACGCCGGATGCCTTTGCGCTCGCCCAACGCCTTATCCAACGCCGAGCCGAGCACCAGCCCAACGTCCTCCACGGTGTGGTGGTAATCCACCTGCAAGTCCCCCCGGCACGTGAGCGTGAGGTCGATCAACGCGTGGCGCGAGAAGAGTTCGAGCATATGGTCGAAGAACCCGATCCCGGTGGCGATTTCGTGCTTCCCCGAGCCGTCCAGATTCAACTCCAGGCGGATGTCCGTTTCCTTCGTGGTGCGAGTGAGGGATGCCGTGCGCATACGCTTCTCCTGATAAAGGGTTTAGATTCCAAGCTCGGCGAGGGCACCGGTGAGCGTTGCCATCTCTGCGTCCGTGCCGATCGTGATGCGCAGGAAGTCGCCCGTCCGCGCTCCGGGGAAGTAACGCACATAGATGTGCTTCTCGCGCAAGACGTTAAAGACGTCCGCCGCCTTCCGCGTCGGGGGCGGGCAGGCAAAGAGGAAGTTCGTCGCCGAGTTTAAGACCTTCCAACCGCGCTTCGTCAGCTCCTGCGTGAGAGCCGTGCGCGTGGCAAGAATCTTCGCGACGTTCTCCCGCATGTAAGGCACGTCGGCGAGTGCGGCAGACCCGATCACCTGCGCGAGCGCATCCATGTTGTAGGAATCCTTAACCTTATAGAGCGCGTCGATGAGCGCTTCGGGTCCCACGCAGTAGCCGAAGCGAACCCCTGCCAGGGAGTAACTCTTCGAGAGCGTGCGCATGACGATCGTATTACGGTTCCCCGGCGCGGTAGCCAGTGCCATGCACGTCTTCGGCGCGAAGTCGGCATACGCCTCATCAACGAGCAGGACGCCCCGGAAACGCGTGGCGAAGTCGGCGATGAGCGCGGGGTCTGCCATGAGCGAGGTAGGCGCGTTGGGGTTCGTCCAGATAAAGACATCCGCAAAATCTGCCGGCGGTTCGGGACAGGTAAAGTCGTCCTTCAAGGGGAGCGACTTCCCGCGAGCATTCCGGAGCGCGGCGAGCACGGAGTAGAGCGAATAGGTCGGCTCGAAGTACCCGAGCGTGCCGTTTTCCTCGATAAACGTCCGCGTGATGAGCGAGAGAATCTCGTCCGACCCGTTCCCGACGAAGACTTGCTCCGGGGCGCAACCGTGCAACTCGGCGATCTGCTTGCGCACGGCGTGGAAGACGGGGTCGGGGTAGAGGCGCAAGGTCTGCCAATTGAAACTGGCGAGGGCTTCGCCCACCTTGGGGGAGGGGGGGTAGGGGTTTTCGTTGGTGTTCAGCTTGACCATCCCGACGAAGTGGGGCTGTTCCCCGGGGACATAGCCGTCTAACTGCTCAATATGCTTACAAATAAAACCCATAACGGCTTCCAATCACCTTGAATCCCGCATAACATACCAAAAACCGCAACACTTATTCTCCCTCCACCCCCACACCCCTCTTTTCCACCCCTTTTCCCTACCCCCCGCAACCGCTCTCCGTTCAACTTCTGCCAATTGTCATACTCTTTTCCACCCCTTTTCCC
>CAVDHG010000116.1:0-6594 GCA_963608725.1 Agathobacter rectalis
CCGAGTTTGGGGTCTGTCCGCACCGCGATTGACCCGATCGCGGTGCGGAGACACCTCAATCTCGGTTGCGGGGGAGGGTGGGGTTAGGGGTGGGAGAGGAGGAGGATGGTGTAGCCGCGGCGGGAGAAGGTATGGCAGAGTTGGAAGCCGGCGTTCGTTGCCAGTTCCAAGGGTTTGCTCTCGCGTTTGGCGACGAAGGCAAGAAGTCCGCCGGGTTTGAGCAGACGAGAGGCGGTTTGGATAAAGAACTCGGCAATGCGCCAATCGCCAAAGTAAGGCGGGTTCGCCAAAACCACACTGTACGCCCCGCTCTCCCCCTCGCCCTTCGCCGAGAAAATAAACCGCGCTTCGTGCGGATGGCGTTTCAGGTTGAGCAGGGTCGACTCCCGCGCCGAGGCGTCGGAGTCCTGGTAGTCAATCTTGAGCCGCTTTTCGGGGAACGCCGTCGCGAGCAGAATGCCGTCCATCCCGCACCCGCAACCGAGGTCCATGACGCGATCGCCGACGTCGAAGGTGACATTCTCGGCAACGACTTCCGTGAGGGCGAGTCCGCCCATGTCCGCCCGCCGGTGGCAGAAGCATCCGGGCAGGGTGGAGAGGGTGATCGGCGCGTGTCCCTTAAGGGAGACTTCGAAGTCGGCGGTGTGGTTGGGGAGGTCTGCGAAGGGAATGGGGCGGGCTATGCGCCCGGAGAGCAGGGTGGCTCCGGGGGTGCGCCGGAGGGTGATGGCGTTGGCGCAAAGCTTGCGGAAACGGTCGAGGAAGGTGTCGTTCACCATTTCGCAAGCGATGACGATTTGGAGGCGCGGGGGACAGGCGTCGGAAGCGAGGCGTTCCAAACAGGCGAGGTGCGCTTCGGCGGAGGTGTCGCCACGGGTCATCTGCCAGAAGACGATGTTGCCGGTGGCGAAACGCTCCAGCTCCAGATCGGTTACGACGCGAAAGCCGGTCGAGCTGTCCACGCCGGAGAAGACGGGGGCGCGGTTCTCTTCGAGGTTACGCAAGAGGATCTCTTCGGTGTGGGCGTCGGTGGTATGGAGGGTGAGGGAGCCGGAGAGGACGTTGCCACGGGTGAGCCAAAGCGCCATCGCCAAAGCTCCGGTGCGCCCGCCGAGGAAGAGGGGCGAACGGAAGGAGCCTCCTTCGGGGCGGAGGTCGGGGAGGTGTTCCAGGAGGAGACGCTCGGTGGGGTTGAGACCGCTGCGGGAGACAACGCGCAAGCTCTTCTCGAAGAACAACTCTTTGCGGGCGTGGGGGTGGCGCGTGAGGGCAATAGAAAGCATGGCGGGGGTGGCGTGACGGAATTAGGAGAGCATATCGGCGAGCTGGGTGAAGGTGTCGGTCAAGTCGTCGAAGTGCAGGAGGGCGAGACGGTCGAGGGGCGTTGGGGTGTCGTTGACGATGACGAGACGCGCCCCGCAACGGTACGCCTCCTCGGGAAGTCGGGCGGCGGGCTGGACTGTCAGGGAGGAGCCGAGCACAAGGCAGAGGTCGGCTTGGAGGCACGCCTCAAGCGCACCGGAGAAGACGTCCTCCGGGAGAGGCTCGCCGTAGAAGACGATGTCGGGCTTGTACACGCCGCCGCAGGGGCAATGCGGGGTTTCGCCTCGGCGGACGATGGGGGCGATGACGTCGTAGGGCGCGGGGCGCGAGCAGGAAAGGCAGTGGTGGAGACTCGGGGAGCCGTGCACCTCAAAGACGTTGCGGGAACCGGCGAGGGTGTGGAGTCGGTCGATGTTCTGGGTGACGACGGCTCGCAGGAGGTTGGATTGCTCCAGCTTGGCGAGGACGCGGTGGACGGTGCAGGGGTGGAAGGCGTCCAGGGCGTAGACGAAGTCCCGCGCCCAACGGTAGAAGATCGAAGGGTCGCTCCGGAAGAGGTCGATGCCGAAAAGCTCCTCCACGCGGTAGCCTTCGAAGGTGTCGTTATAGATGCCGTGCTTGCCCCGGAAGTCACGGATGCCGCTGGCAGTGGAGACGCCCGCGCCGGTAAAAGCCACGGTGTTGGTGGAGGAGAGGAGGAGATCGTAGAGCTCGCCGACGGGGTTCACGGGTTTGCGCTCCTACTTTGGGAGGAGAGGGCGTTGTAGGCGGAGAGTGCGCCATGGGCGACGCCTCGGCAGAGGGAGGTGTAGGCGTGGGTGGTGCGCCGGAGGAGGGTGCTCGCTTGCGTGGCAGGCGGGATGAGACCGGTTAGCGAGAGGGCGAGGATGCCGGCAAAGAGGTTGGCAACGAGGATGACCCAGTAGGAGAAGAAGCGACCGTACTCGCGGGCGTCGGGTTGCGCCACGGAGAAGAGCGTGCTCGCGGTGTAGAGAATGTGGAAGAGGGTTAGCATACCGAAGAGGAACGCCCAGCAGGGGAAGGGAATCGCGTCCGGGAAGAGCCACGTTGTCAGAGCGCAGATGCCCAGCGCGATGAGGAGGTAGAAGGGGACGCAGTAGGGCGCGAGCGTGATGACCCAGTTGTCCTTCGAGAGCTCAACGAAGCCCCCGCTCTCCCGCACGCTCATCCGGTGCACCCGCGCCAAGAAGCACAGCCCCACCACCGCGTGCGTCATCTCGTGCGCGAAGACGTAGGTAATCATGAGCGCGCGCCCCTTCCACGCGTAGAGCGCAACCATCGCCACCGCGCCGAGCAGAAACGCCGTCCGCGACGCCGTGAAGACCTGCCCCTCTATCGAGAGCGTTGCCAGACCCTCCAGCAACGTCGCGCCCAGTGCCCACAGGAACGGAAGCCCGAGCAGGGCTAAGAGGAATCGCGCTACGCCACTCATTCTTCGCTCGGGGTCGACTCCGCCTCGGCAGGCTCCAGCTTCTCCAACGTCGCACGCGTGCCGGGAAGGGCGTCGGCAATCGTCTTCAACTTGTCGGAGAGCTCGCGCAGTGCCTTCGACTTCTCGAGCATATCCTTCCCGAAGTAACGCGAGACGAAGAGACGCGCTCCGACCGCCAGCTCGGCGCGCTCCTTCGAGCGAATCGAGCGCGCCCCCGCCTCGTCGGCAAGGTGCGCAGCCAAGATGCGGAAGGCGAGATTCTGCTTCTCGGAGGTGAACTTCTGCCACGAGACGGACTTCCCGCTGATCGTCAAGGCGTCCTCATTCGCCGACGTGATGCCGTAGCTCGCGAAGTGCCCGGCTTTCGCTTCGGCAACCAGCCACGCCTTCAACTGCCCGAGAGCCTGGAAGCGCAGGAGCTCGCGCTCCGCCTCCGCCTTCGCCTGCGCCCCCTTCAAGCGAGATGTCCGCGCACGAAACGCCGCCTCTGCCGCCGAGGGGTTGAAGCGGTCGAGCTCGCCATCGACAGCCAGTGCGTGCGTCGCGACCGATGCCACCTCCGCCTCTTCCGCCTCCTTGATGCGCTGAGCACGCTCCTCGGCAAGGGCGTCCGCCTTCGCCTTCTTCTCCGCTGCCAGCTTCGCCTCCACGGAAGCCTCCATCTCACGGCGTGCAGCGTCGACGCGCTTGCGCCAATGCCGGCTCATCCGCTCCAGCGATTCGAGATTCTTGGCAGAGTCCTTCGCTTCGGGCGTCTCAAGCCAAGCCTTCTCTGCAGCCTTCGCTTCGGCGAGCGCGGTCGTGGGCGCATCTGCCGGCGCATCCGCCGCCTCGCACTTCGCCCGCAAGCCGTCGACCTTCTTGCGCAAGTCGTCCCAACCGGTCGCAACGGCGTTCAACGCCTTCTGCTTCGCGAACGCCTCCTGCAAGGATTTGAGAAAAGCCGTTGGTGCCTCCTCCTCAGAGGGCGCGAGCCAGGACTCTTGGTCGGGGAGGACGGCGCGTTTGGATTGGAAGACCAGCTTCTTCACGATCGCGCCAGCCTTCTCGGCAACCTGCTTGGCACTGAGAGCCTTGGCGGCGCAAGCTTCGCTCATCTCCGCGAGTGCCTGCCGATCGCTCTGCGCCTGCGCAACCGCCGGGTCAACCGGGACTGCCTCCTGAGCGACTTGCTCGGTCGCCTCCTGCTCCGCGCTCGGGGCTTTGTCCTTCTCCCCCGCCAACGAAACGAGGAACCACGCCCCGCCACCGAGGATCCCGAGCACGAGCACCGCCATCGCCACCGCCACGCCGATGATCACGCCCTTACTCATTCCCTGCTGTTCGCGCTGCATGGGGAAGAGTGGCGCATTGGGGTTCGCCGCTGTCGGCATCGGAGCCGAGGGTGCGCTCACGTGCACTGCCGGAGCCACCTTGCCCTTCAACACAATCTTCTTGCCGTGGGCAACGCTCCCCTTCGCCGTCGCGAGCACCTTGTCCATATCCGCCAGGAGCGAATCGTAGTTCGGATACCGCTTCATCGGCTCGGCTTCCAACATCCGCATCACCACTTTCTCGATGGCTTCCGGACACGACGGTGCCACCTCGCGCAGTGGACGCGCCGGCTTTTCCAACCGCGCCTTCATCACTGCCACAGCGTCCGCGCCCTCGAAGGGGGGCACGCCGGCAATCGCGTGATAGAGCGTCGCGCCCAGCGAGTAGATGTCCGAACGTTGGTCGTTGCGTTGCTTACGGAGGGTTTCGGGCGCGATGTAGTAGGGCGTGCCCCAGACTTCGTTGGACGCTGCGGCGCGAGCACTTGCCAGCGCAGCGATGCCGAAGTCGGCGAGCTTAGCCTCCCGCGCCTCGTTGATGAGGATGTTTTCGGGCTTGACGTCCCCATGCACCAACCCGCGCTCGGCGGCGGCGCGCAACCCGAGAGCCACCTGCCTGCCAATCCGCAACGCCACTTCCGGAGCCACGCACCCGCCCTTCATCATGCGGTCAAGCGCGTCGGGCAAGACCAGCTCCATCACGAGGTAGGGTTGCCCCTCGTACTCCCCGAAGGCGTAGACGCCCACGAGGTTCGGATGGTTCAAGCTGGCGGCGGACTGCGCCTCGCGTTTGAAGTTTTCGAGGAAGGTCGGGTCCTCTGCCACCTTCTCGCGGAGGATCACCTTAACCGCGACTTTGCGTTGCAAGCTTTCGTCGAATCCTTCGTAGACCGCGCCCATCCCGCCACGCCCAAGCAGACGCGTCAAGCGGTACGCCCCCAACTTCCCCGGCACCGTAACCTTCTCCCCGCAAGCCGGGCACACCCCTTCCGCCAAGGGCTTTGCCTCTTCCGGGAGTGGCGCACCACACTTCGGACACGTTGCGCCCTCGACCTTCTCTGCGGCGATTTCGGATTCGTTCATCGGTAAGCCTCCGGTTAGATGTTGTTAGGCGTGCCGTTCCCGGAGCAGGAGCACCGCACGTTCGAGAAGAGCTTCGTCAATGGTGTGCACTTCGGTCTTGTCGCCAAGCCCCAAGGGCAGGGTAACGCACAATTCGCCTCCGAGGTGTTCCCGGAATTGACGCAACCCTTCGAGGATGGCGAGGTGACTATCGGCTCCGCGCAGAGTCAATTCGTCGCACCACACCTTCAGCCCGCAGTCGCGCAGGAGGGCAACCGTCCGCGTGCACGCCACCGGCGTAATGAAATCGAGGAGCGAAGCGTAGACCATGTCCAACGCCACGCCGATCGCCACCGCTTCGCCATGCGAGAGCTGATAGCACGTCATCGCCTCCAGCCGGTGCGCGCACCAATGCCCGAAGTCCAGCGGACGCGCCGAACCTTGCTCGAAGGGGTCGCCCGAGTGGGCGATGTGCCGGAGGTGCAGCTCTGCGGTGCGCTCCACCAAGGTCTCCATCGCTTCGAGGTCGCGCATACGCAACGCGTCGGCGTGCGCCTGCAACCATTCGAAGAAGGAAGCGTCCTTAATGACTGCCACCTTCACCGCTTCGGCGATGCCGTTGCGCCAATCGCGGTCGGTGAGCGTGGGCAGGAAGGAGACGTCGTTGACGACGGCGAAGGGTGGCGCGAAGGTTCCCAGAAAGTTCTTGCAGGTGCCGAAGTCGATGCCGTTCTTAACGCCGACTCCGGCGTCGGCTTGGGCGAGGGTGGTGGTGTTCATGCGGATGAGCCGGCAACCGCGATGGATGCGCCCGGCGGCGTAGCCCACCACGTCCTGAACCGACCCTCCGCCGATCGCCAGGAAGAAATCCTTGCGCCCGAAGTGCGTCTGATAGGCGAGGGTAACGAGCCGTTCCGAGACGCTATCTCGCCGTTTGACGAATTCTCCGCCTGGGATGCACTCGATGGGCGCGACCAATTCCACTTTTCCGCGCCGAGCTGAAACCCAGGCAGCTATCCGACGCATCAGGGTGGGGTGTGCTGCCTCGACCCCGCGATCCAGAATGACGAGCAGACGGTACGGTCCTGGCTCGCCCTCTTGCGCGAGGATGTCATCGAGAATCGCGCTATTTTCTGCAAAGACGTCCCGACAAAAGAGTACCGGGTAGGAATACGTTACTGTAAAACGCTCATCAAACCGCTTCATCGCACGATGAGTGTAACATATCCCGCCCCTCTCCGCCCACCCCCCGCAACCGCCTTTGACCCAAACGCGAGGCGGACGGAGGGCAAACGCGAGGCGGACAGACCTCGATCGCGGTGCGGAGACCCCGGTTTTTGCTCTCTTTTACAAAAATGTAAAAGTGCTCCTTTCCTACCCCCTTGAACCGCGTTTGGGGTGGCTCCGCATCGCGTTTGGGGGAGACGCGAACCGGGAAGAGGT
>CAVDHG010000117.1:0-6567 GCA_963608725.1 Agathobacter rectalis
GGCGGAGGCGAAGGGTACGTTTATCAAGCTCCTAGATGCGGACGATTGGTTCGATACAGCGGTTTTCCAGGATTATTTGGCGTTTCTTCAGTCCCTTGCCGAGCCTTCGGGGGCGGTTGATTTGGTGGTCAACGACTTCGCGATGGTGGATGAGGCGGATCGCGTTAGCAAAGTGTGGACGTACAGTCACATCGTCAACCGCGGTTTTGACAAAATGTTCTCTCCACGGAGTTGTGCACTCATGCACGGCGTTGCCTACCGGACGGAGCGCGTGCGGGCGATGCACTACCGGCAGACGGAGGGCATTTCATACACGGATGCTGAGTGGATCTTCGTGCCGATGGCAAGTGTTCGCGTTTATGCGTACTTTCCGGGTGGGGTGCTCTACCGTTACTGGATAGGACGCGAGGGGCAGACGGTGGAGCCGGGTGTGCGGATGAAGAACTTTAGGATGTATATCCCCTTGTCGCAAACGATGCTCCGCTTCTACCATGAGCACCAAGGCGAACTTGATGAGATGAATCGGCGTTACCTTGAGACGAAAATGGTCTTGTTTGTGCACGAGGTTTACTACGTCTATTTGCTCCATGACGACCCGGCACTCAAGAACGAAGATCTGTTGCAATTGGACGACTGGATAAAGGCAACTTGTCCGGAGCTTTATGCGTGCCCAGAGAACTTATCGTTCCCAGAGAAATACATGACCACCTCACGGGCTCGCCTGCTTATCTTCCGGTGTTGCATGCGGTCGTGGCGGAAACATCGGAGGAAAGCGGGACTCTTCGTTTTTATCCGTGCGCTGGCGTGGAGTATCGTGTTTCTTCGCAAACTAAGGGAGCGGGCACGACGAAAGAAAGTGGCGGTTTAGGGTCGCCGGAGGTAAAAGGGGTTGGTGCTTGAGAGGGAAACGCGTTAGTGGAAGTGGACTTCCACGTCCTTAAAGTAGTGGGTGCGGAGGAGGTCGGCAAGTTCGCGGACAATATTCCGGCGAATATCCAGAGCCATGGGGAGGTTGGGGTCTTGGTGGGCAGGATTAACGGCGGTGCCGACGTCGATAAAAATCCTGTCGGAGGCGAGAAGGAGGTCGCGCATCTTGGTGGCGGGGTTGACGCGGGCATCGGGGCCGGGGTGTTTAAGAAGTTCGATCACCTTAGAGAGGGTAACGCATCCTTCGGTTACGAGATCTATGCCGGGCATCTCGGAGCCGGCGGGGACTTCGGGGTCAAGCGCGGTTAGGGGCGTTTCGATGGGGCGGTTTAGCTCGCGGGCAACGAGGTCGGCAGTTGAGCCTCCGGAAATAATCACGGAGACGCCCGGGCGCGTGGCGAGCGCGGCGAAGGAGGCGTCCTGCGAACGGTCGAAGGGGCAACCGGTAAGCATTTGGGTTACACGCGGGTGGCGGTAGTAAAGCATGGCGGCGGTGGTATCGTCGCCAGCTCTGCCACCATCCAAGCGCGTGGCGCAATCCGCCGCGCCCTTGCAGAGGACGTGTGCGCTGACTTCAGGGGCGATGGCGATGGCACTTTGAAGCCAGCGGACAACTTGCTCGAGACCCTGACCAAAGGGCGTTTTGGGTTCGCCAAGCCCGGCTTGCGTGATGCCGTCGGAGCAGAAGAAGAGTCGGTCGCCGAGCTGCATCTTGAAGGTGGCGTAGGTCATCTTCCGGTTTGCCCAGCGCGGGAGCGTGTAGGGCGTGCGGGGGATGGGGATGGGGTCGGTGCCACGCAGGAGGGTGGCGGGCGGATTCTCGTATTCGATGAGGCGCACGTCTCCGGCGGGGGAGGCGTGAATCATGGTGAAGGTGGAGTAGGAGATGTGGCGGTCGGGGCAGATGGGCAGGGCGTCCATGATGAGGGTGGCGGCTCTGCGCAACCCGATGTTCGCGCGCATATACTCCATTGCCATGGTGGCGGTGAGCGAGGCGCAGACGTTCGCTTGCTGTCCGCTCCCGAGTCCATCGGTGAGCACGGCGACCACCGAGCCATCGCGCTGGCGTTCGCTGAGGAAGACGTCGCCACTACACACCTTGCGAAACTTGAAGCGGTTAAACCAATCCACTTCGATGAAGGGCGGGGGAGGAGCGGGCGTCTCTGCCGGAGGAGTAGGGGGCGAATCCATGGTGCGACTTCCTACGGGGTTAACGCTCGCCATCTTTGTCCAGCGGCGCGAACATCTCAACGGCGGAATCCAGAATCAACTCGCTCTCGGCGGCGTTGCGCCCGAGCATGAAGGCGATCTCTTGGACGGTCTTGGCGGTGTTGACGACCACGGTGCGCGACTTTTCGATGAGGGCGCGACGTTTGCGCTCGGTCTCGGTTACGTCGAGAATCAAAGCTCCGACCACCTCATGGACGTCTACGTTAAAGATGGTGAGCGAGAAGAGGCGGTCCTCGATCTCAACCGTCTGGCGGATGATCTCTTCGCCCGTTTCGAGGACTTTGTGGAAGAGCTGGGGATGGGGGATAAGGCGGGCGAGGTCGGCATCGCGCAAACCGGGGCGGGCGTCGTATGCCAGCTTTGCGGCGGAGCCGAGCAGCGTGGCGAAACGCTCGTTGCACTCAATGATGCGCAACTGCTTATCCGCCACCACCAGCCCATACGGCAGGGCGCGGTCGATTGCCGAACTCTGCTTGAGGGCAATCTGTCGCATCCGGCTGACGCACATCTGAGGCTCGGCGTTGCCCGCAAGGATGGCGCAGGCGAGGGCGCGACAGCTGTCATACCCGCATCCGGCGCAGTTTAACTCGTCCTCCGGATTGAATTTTCCGAGCGCGTGCAAGGTGGCGGAGATGGCTTCCTCGGGGAATTCCTGGCGGACGGCGGGGAGAGGGCGGTAGTGTCGACCGATGTCGGGCGTCTTCTCAGGGTCGTCGGGCAAGGTCTTTTTGGCGTGCCGAAGGACATCGAGCATTCCTCCGGCGGCACAGCGAACGCGAGTTTTGGGTCCGCAGACGCATCCGCCGGGGCAAGCAAGAGCCTCGATAAAGAGCGGTTGCTCCAAGGTTTTGGGATCGAGCGATTCGAGCATGGTCTGCAAGGTGCGGACGCCGGTAAGCACCATGGTCTGGAGTTCGCCCTCGGGAGCGAGCGCATGGAAGTTGCGCTCCACGCTTCGCAACATCCCGCCTTCAACGGGGTAGTACGCGCCGTCGCCGGGCAAGCGGTACGCCGGGTCGGGCGGCAAGGAGGCGGGGTCATCTACGCCCGCCATCATCATCCACCGGCGAAGCTCCTCGAAGGTGAGCGCAGTGTGGAGGAGAGACTGCTGCTGGTCGCTTTCGTACTTCTTGCCTACGCACGGGCCGGCGAAGACGATGGGGGAATCGGGGAATTCTTCGCGGAGGGCTTTGCAGTGGGCGATAATCGGGGAGTCGACGGGGGAGAGGTAAGCCGTGAAGCGCGGGTAGTAGCGTTGGATGAGGTTCACCACCACGGGGCAGGCGGAGGAGATTTGGAGACTGTGCGTCCGCTTCGCCATGAGCTCGGCGACGCGACGCGAGACGATGTTTGCGCCGACGGCAGTTTCGCGGACGTGCGCAAAGCCGAGGCGTTTGAGAGCCGTCATGAGTTGCGCAGGCTCGACGCCGGAGAATTCTGAGGCGAAGCTCGGCGCAAGGGAGAGAACAACGTCCTTGCGGGCACTTACGAGGTTGCGCACCGTTTGGAGGTCGTCGCGCACCACTTTGGCGCGGTTGGGGCAGGTGCCGACGCAGGTGCCACAGTAGATGCAGGCTTCCGGGAGCACCACGGCGTGGTCATTCTCCACGCGGATGGCTTTGACGGGGCAACGGCGCACGCACTTATAGCAATCGCGACACTGCGCGTTCACGGAGTAGACGGGGGAAAGCGCATCCATGGTTTAATGTGACTCCTCGGTAAAGGCTTGCGTGAGCAATTCCGGCACGCTCTCGGGCGTTACGCCACTGTGGCAGGTGCCGTTGATCCAGATGTTGGGGCCTTCGGCGCACTTGTTCCCGCACCGGCACCCCTTGAGGGCGACTTCGGCTTCGCGTCCGTTGGCTGTGAGCCAGGCTTGGACGGAAGCCAAGTTGCGGTTGTTCCCCCGCGAGAAGCAGGAACTGCCCATGCAGATTGTGATACTAACCATGTCGCTCTCTCCTTAAGCTCTTATACTAACGGAACGCGGGCTGTCTTGCAAACGCCGGGGGCAAGAGTAGGGGAGGGCGTTTCCCTTCCTGCGCCGGGTTTGGTATGCTACGCCCATTACAGAATCATCCATGCAAAAGGAGTTTGATCGATGATGCAGAAGAAATCACTTTTTGTCCTGGGCACGGCGGCTCTCTTCGCGGTAACCCTGGGTTGCGACAATAAGAAGCCGGATGGGGCGCAAGCCGATGCGGCACCGAAGGCAACCGCGAGCGTTGAGAGCAATGTGGTCTCGCTCCCCCCGCCCCCGAAGGATGACGATGTGATCGCGTCCGTGGGTGACGAGAAGCTGACCTGGAAAGAGCTGAATGCGCAGGTGGACGAGCTGGTGGCGGCGTACGCGAAGGCCACGAATACCCAGCTCCCTTCCGAGCAACTTCCGCAGATCAAGCAGGAAATCCGTCGCCAGAAGGTGCAGGAGTTTATTAGCGAGAACATCATTCTCGGTGCCGCCAAGAAGGAAGGCGTGGTGGTTGACGAGGCTTTCCGTAAGGCACGCATTGCCGAAATTGAGAAGGCTCGGGGGATGACCTTTGAGGAGTTCTTGAAGACGGCTCCTCTCGGTGAAGCTGAGACTCGCGCCAACTTGGAGAAGATATTCCTTGCAGAGAAGCTTCTTGAAGAGAAGGTGCTCTCTAAGGTTACGGTTGACCCCAAGGAGGTCGAAGAGCAGGTTGCCAAGAACAAGCAGACCATCGCGCTGGTCGCCGAGGAGATGGCTGGCTACAAGAAACAGCTTGCTGACAAGAGTGCCACCTTTGAGGACTTGGTGAAAGCCAATTCCCTCATGAAGGGTGAGGATTCGATTCCGGTTAGCGAAGTGGCGCGTGCGTTCCCGGACAAGACGGCGCAGGATGCGCTCCTCAATACTCCTGTGGGCGGAATCACGGACATCATTGATCTCCCCGGGGCTAAGGCGATCTTCAAGATTGTGAAGCGTTCTGAAGCTGATACGTCCGCGGAAGAAGTTGCGAAGAAGAAGGCGGAAGACATCCGTGCACGCTTGCTGAAGGGTGAAGACTTCGCCACGCTCGCCAAGGAGCTTTCGGACTGCCCGAGCGGTAAGCGTGATGGCGGGAATCTGGGTTCGTTCGGCAAGGGCGCGATGGTGCCGGAGTTCGAGAAGGCCGCCTTCGAGCAGAAGGTTAACGATATTGGGCCCGTGGTTAAGACGCCGTTCGGCTATCACATCATCAAGGTAACGGCGCGGGATGAGGGTGCCGGGACCGTTACGGCTTCGCACATCCTTATCGCTTCGAAGGCAGAGCCGGCGAAGATCACGGTGCAGGCTTTACTAAAGCAGGTGCCGCAAGATGTTCCTGCCGAGCAGATCTCCCAGGAACTCCTCAATATGCGCAAGCGGGATGCCGTGATGAAGTTCTTTAACGAGCAGAGGCAACAAGCCAAGGTTACTTGCTCGCTCTTCCCGGAATTGGCAGCTCCTGTGCCGGAAGCTCCTGCCGTTGCGCCGGAGAAACACTAATCGGACACTTGTCGAGCCGCCCGTCGCAATAGCGGCGGAGCGGCTCTTTTCGTTTTTCTGATGGCGCGTCATAAGCGAAAAAAGTCTGCACCGTTGCGTCTGCCTGTAGGCTCGCCTCTGCCACAGCAGGGGCTTCTGGGTGGGGTTTTGGCGCGGGGGATGTTCCCTCTGCCTGTCGTAACACTCCTCTTTCCAACGCTGACGGTGCTTTTCGCTTCGGTGGGTTTCCTCTTCGGGCAGTCCGTCTCGTGGGTCTATGGGGGGCTGGGATTTGCGGGGGCACTCCTGGCTGCGCTGTGTGGGGGCGACTCGTGGAGAGCAGGGTGGCGACGCGTTGGTGCGTTTGTGCTGACTGTGCTCGGCGTCTTTGCGCTGGATCAAAGTTTTGTCTGCTTCTCATGGTGGGATGCGCAAGCCTATCATCTGCCGGCGGCAAAGTTGCTGTTGGAAGGGTGGAACCCCGTCTTTGCCTCCACGCGGGAGACGCTGATCGCCACGACCGGTGCGGATCCTGCTACCTTCAATGCCTATCACGTGGCGTATCTGCCACGGGCGGGCTGGGTGTGGAGCGCAGTTACTGCGTCAATCACGGGCAATCTCGAATCGGGCGATACGCTCATCTTGCTCACTGCTATCGCTTTGGGCGGACTTTCCTGGCGCGTCTCGCCTCTACTCTTCGGCGCGGGGAGGTGGAAGCGGTGGCTCTTTACGTCGCTTACCTTGCTCTCGCCCGGCGTGGTTGCCAGTGCCTTTTGCAACGCGCAAGATGGATCGCAGTATGCACTCCTACTGATGTTTATGCTCGCCTCGTGTGCTTATAGGAAGACGGGGAAGACGACGTGGCTCTCCTATATCATCGTGGCTCCGGCGTTGGGGTGTAATCTGAAGTTTACGGGAGTCTTCACGCTCGCTCTTAC